>JBATNZ010000015.1:0-5412 GCA_049290615.1 Candidatus Contendibacter sp. | reverse complement strand
CCTCACAACAGTTGATTGATCGAGTCGCGAGCCGTTCCGGTCATCCCGGAACGGCCCGCGCGGTTCACGACTGGAAAAATTTACTTCGCGTCGGCGGCTTTCGCCATGCCCTCTTCAAGTTTCTTGATGTCCTCGGGCGAGAGCTGCGGCCGGTCCACCTTGATCGTCAGTTTGTTCAGCTTGGCGGTCAGCGGGAACGGCGGCTGGTAGTCGGCGTCGTTGACGCCGGTCAGCGTGTCGGAGCCGACGTCGAAGCTCTCGTCCCATTGCAGGATCATCGGCAACGTGCGCTTCATCTCCTGGGTGGCGACGACCTTGCCGTCCACCTTGAGCGTCCCGACGCCGGGACGGCCAACACCGCTGAAATTGTTGAAGGCGAGCGTGCCGGCGCCCAGGCCGTCGTACTTGAAGTCGAACTCAAGGGTGTGCTTGCCGGGCGTGAGCGCGTCCGGGCCTTCCCACTTGAGCCGCTCCAGGTCAACCAAATTCCACAGCCACACCGGCTTGCCCTTGAGCAGGTAGAAGCCGTAACCGCCGAAGCGCCCGCCCGAGGTCAGGATCATGCCTTCGGCGCCGCCCTGTGGTACGTCGATGTCGGCCGTAATGGTGTAGGAGGCGTTCAGCAGCATGGGCGAGTCGCCCTGCGGCAGCCCAACCATCGGCTGCGTGTAGACGAACTCGGTGCGCCCGGCGGTGATGTTCGGGCGCGGCGCGACGATGCGCGCCGCCACCGACGCGTCGAATGGGAAGACCTGGTACTTCTTGGCCTCGGCGACGAACTTCTCCTTCAGATCCTTCACCTTCTCCGGGTGCTTCGCGGCGATGTCCTCGGCTTGGGTGAAGTCCTTGCTCAGGTCGTAGAGCTGGAACACCTGGTTGTTCAGCGGGTCCGGGTTAGCCGGGCCGAAGGCCTCCCAAGGCGCGCGGTTCACCTTCGTGCTGAGCAGCCAGCCGTCGTCGTACAGCGCCCACTGGCCCATCATTTCGAAGTACTGCGTCTTGTGCCGCGACGGTGCCTTGGCGTTCTCCGCGTCGAAGGTGTAGGTGAAGCTCGTGCCCTCGATCGGCGCCTGCTTGATGCCGTCGACCACCTCGGGCGCGCGGATGCCTGCGGCCTCAAGGATGGTGGGCACGACGTCGATGACATGCACGAACTGCTCGCGCAAGGCCCCCTTGTCCTTGATCCGCGCCGGCCACGACACCACCATGTTCTGGTTGATGCCGCCGAGCCGGGAGGCGTTCTGCTTGAACCAGTCGAACGGCGTATCGAAGGCCCAGGACCAGCCGGCCGACATGTGGTTGTAGGTCCGGTCGGTACCCCAGACGTCGTAGAACTTGAGCTGCACCTCGGCGGGCAGTTTGTTGAGGCCGTTGAAGAACGCGACCTCGTTCGGCGTGCCGAGCGGCCCGCCCTCGGCGCTGGTGCCGTTGTCGCCGTTGATGTAGATGACCAGCGTGTTGTCGAGCTTGCCCAGGTTCTGGAAGGCCTGGATCACGCGCCCGATCTCGTGGTCGTTATAGGCGGCATAGGCGGCGAAAACCTCCACTTGGCGGATGAACAGCTTCTTCTCGTCGGCGCTAAGCTGGTCCCACGGCTTCAGCACGTCATTGGGCCAGGGCGTCAGCTTCGAATCCTTCGCGATCACGCCGAGCTTCTTCTGGTTCTCGAAGATCCGCTCACGCAGCTTTTCGTAGCCGTCGTCGAACAGCTTCATCGCGCTGATCTTGTCCACCCACTCCTTGGTCGGATGGTGCGGCGCGTGGGTGGCGCCGGGGGCGTACTTGATGAAGATCGGCTTGGAGGGGTCGATCTGGTGCATCCGCGTCATGTAGTCGATAGCGTCGTCGGCCATCGCCGTGATCAGGTTCCAGGTGCCGGGCGGCTTGCCTTGGAAGGGGTAGATCTGGGTGGTGTTGCGGAACAGGTTTGGCTCCCACTGGTTGGCGTCGCCGCCGATGAAGCCGTAGAAATACTCAAAGCCCATGCCGGTCGGCCACTGGTCGAACGGCCCGACCTGGCTGGCCGCGAAGGCCGGCACGTTGTGATCCTTGCCGAACCACGACGTCGCATAGCCGTTGTCCTTCAGGATGCGGCCTACGGTGGCCTTGTCCCGGTCGATGATGCTGTTGTAGCCGGGGAAGCCGGTGCTCTGCTCGGAGATTACGCCGAAGCCGGCCGAGTGGTGGTTGCGCCCGGTGATCAGCGCGGCGCGCGTCGGCGAGCACAGCGCGGTGGAGAACATCCGGTTGTAGCGCAGCCCTTCGCTGGCCAGGCGGTCCATCGTCGGCGTGGGAATCACGCCGCCGAAGGTGCTGGGCACGCCAAAGCCGGCGTCGTCGGTGATGATGAGCAGGACGTTGGGAGCGCCCTTCGGCGGCACGATGCGCGGCGCCCACCAGGGCTTGGATTGCAGGGCGTCGTCCTTGATCACGCCGCCGAACTTCGGTTGGGGCGCCGGGAGTTGGTTGCCGGGGATGGTGGTGGTCGCGCTCGGCGAGCCCAGGACGCCGGTGATTTGCGGAGCGCCGGCTGGTGCGCTAGCGGCAATTACCAGCTTCTGGCCGACCTCGACTTTGGCCGATGCGAGCTTGTTTTGCGCCTTCAGCTCGGCCACGGCGACGCCGAAGCGTTCGGCAATCGCGTCCAGATCGTCGCCCTTGACCACCGTGTAAACGGCGCTCGCGGCGTCGTACTGACCCTCGGCGTACTTGAGCGGCCCCCTGTCGGCGGCCTGTACGCCGCCGAAGGCGAGACCGACCAGCAAGACCAGGGCTAAATAGACAGGTTTTTTCATCAATGCCATCCTCCTCCAGGTTGGGTTAAAACGGATTGGCCACAACCGTGTAATACACGCCGTTGCTGCCGAAGTGCGGCTGGTAGTAGCTGCTGCCGCAGTTGTAGTAGGTGATGCCGTTGGCGCTGACGCTGGAGCAACCACCGCTGGGCAATGCGAAAACCTCGCTGCCGATGGCCGGTCCCGTGACGTACACCGGCTGCTGCACCACCACCGTCGGGCTGCTGGCCGCCGAGCCGATGGCCGCGCCAGCGGCCAATCCCACCACGCCGGCCGCCGCGACCGCGCCGGCGCCGTAACCGCTTACGCAACCCCAACAGCCACCCGCCGCATACGCCGGGTGATAATAGGCGCCGCCGCCATAGCCGGCGTGATAGGCGCCGCCATAGCCGACGTGGGTCACCCCACCATAGCCGACGTGGGTCACACCACCCCAGCCGGCATGATAGGCGCCGCCAAAGCCGCCGCCGCCATAGCCGGCATGATGCCAGGAGGTAAAGCCGCCCGCCCCGGCGTGAAAGCCGCCTCCACCGTGGAAGCCGCCCCAGGCGTGAGCCTGCAACGGCAGAAGCGACAGTCCGGCCATTCCCAGTATCAATAGCTGTTTCCGCATGATGTCACCTCCAAAGGGTTACGGTTTCGTCCCGGTCAGGGCGCGGAAGTTGATCGGCTGGGCGCCTTCGGGTTTGGCGAAGGTGAACAGTTTTTCGGGGAGTTTCGGATTCAACTTCCAGTCGTAATACTCCACCGCGAAGCGGGGGGCGCCTTGCACGTTGCGCAGGGTGCCGGCGATCATGCAGGGCAAGTCGGTCTTGGCGTCAATCCAGATTTGCCCTTCGATCTCCGGCGTGGCGAGCGCCACATGCTCGCAGCGGGCGCCGCGCATCACCGAGAACCCGGCGTAGAAGGCGCTGGTGGCATCCTTGGTCAGGACGGCGTAGGGATCGCTGTAGAGCACGTCGGCAAACGGCAGCAGGATGCCGGCCGTCTTCGCCGCGAACGGCACTAGTTCGTCGAGGGTCTTGGGCGCGTCCGCCGTGGCGTAGAGCTTGCGCGTGGGTTCGTAGGCGGTCATCTGTTTCCCGTTGAAGTAGAAGTCGAACGGCGGGGCGTCGCCGCGAATCTCGGCGCTCAGCTTGTTCGGCCGCTCGACCGCCACCACCGATTCGGTGAAGAAGGTCAGGAACTGCCCGGTGCCGCCCGGCGCTTCGAGGGAGCTGCGGGTGCGGACCAGGAACGCCGGGGTGGCCGCCAGTTTGGCGCTCATCTTCTTGACCAAGTCGAGCGCGCCCGGCTCCAGAACCCGGCCGGGGGCAGCCTGAACCGAGGTCGCCGCCGGCGGGGCGGATGTGGGGGCTTTGTCCTGGCCGACGGCCAGGCCGACGGTCAACGGTGACAGCAAAGCGAACAGCAAGGCGGTTCGCCGGAGTTTGACCTGCATGATGGTTCTCCCGAGGTTTGAATCGCTAAGTTTAGTTTTTGAATCGCCAAGTTTAGTTTCGGTTCGGTCGCTTACGATGACGTTACGCGAGGAATCGCGATTCCGGCCATCATGACCGCCGCCCCTTCATTCAGTGCTATCGACCGTGGGCTTGATCCAGCCGCGCCCGGAACTGTTGCGCCCAGCCATCGAAGGCCTGCTGGGCGTAGGCCCAGGTCGAATAAGCCTTGGCGTAATCCGAAAAGCCGGTCGAAACCGCATTGCCGACCCCTTGCGAGGTGTCCACCACGTATTTCCGGCCCACTCGCGTGTCGGCGTATTCGGCGATAACGCGGTTCGATTCGCTGTCGATGAACTGCGCAGCGATGCCGGTGCGGCCCAGATAGGGCGCGGACCCCACGGGACCGCCTGACGCCGCCCCCGAAGCCATATCCGCAACTGTGGCGTAAGGCACCACCAGCGCGATGACGCTCATCTCCGGTTTGGTGGGCACCAGATCGACGATGGTGATCCGCACCCGCAACACCCCTCGTCCCGGCTTGCTAACGACCGGGTAGGCGCTGCCGAGCGCCGTCACGATCGCTTGGTGAAAATAATCGACCAGCGTTTTCAATTGGGTCGGATCGACCGCCTTGTAATCGGCGTCGCTGGCGAGTTGAACCTGGATGCGTTCGAGCAGGATCTTGTCGTACCGGCCCAGGTTGGCGCCGGGATCGATCCATCGGTACGCGCCGCTGTCGCCGGGCACGGGCTGGAGCCGGTCGGGATAGGTCAGGAACGCGGCATACGCGGCGGGCGTGGGCGTCTGCTCGCTGGTGGGACCGGTCGCGCAGGCCGCAAGCAAAAATGCGAGCGAGGCCAAGCTGGGGAAGATCAATCGGCGCATCATTCTGAACTCCATTGCGGATGGGTGGGGGACGAGAGCCACTCGGGCGGCCACGGTGGCGGCGCGCGCTGTCGAGCGCGGCTCAATCGGTAGCCTCCAAAAATACATCATGAGCCGAAAAAACACCTTCATGAGCCTAAAACTTTTTTTAATGGAAGCGAATTCCCTAGAACTTACGCATTGACAAGCATTGTATAATGTGCCTAGCAAGTTGAACCTTAGCCATGGATGTTTTCGTTGATGAGAGAAATCAGTCGCCCCTCTACAGCCCGTTGTACTTTAGCGACGTA
>JBATNZ010000014.1:0-8792 GCA_049290615.1 Candidatus Contendibacter sp. | reverse complement strand
CGATCTGGCGCAGGCTGTGATCGCTCAGGTGCATGGAAGCGGTAAACTCAACTCGTTAACAGGGTTCTCGGTCCCCATCCTGCCCCGTCAAATTCAGGGAAGTCAAGGGGGGAGTGAACGGCTGCGTGTGCTGCAGCGCTACCGGATGGATGATTGGCACTTCTTTCCCCCCGGCGCGTTCGGCGTGTTTCCAGACGGCGTGATTTACAACACCGCATTCGAGCAACGCACCCTCCGCTTGCAGAACGTGCTCGATTACCGGGGATTCCGCTCGCATGTGCTGGCCCTGGGTCTGGGCGCCGAACTGGGGAGGATCGAACTCCAGTCGGAAAGCCGCAACTACCGATTGAGCGATGGCCTGATCCTGCCGATCGGCCCAGTGCAGGACACCACTCACGATTCTGCGTTGGGGGATGCCACGTTTTCCCGCGACCTGCTCTATGCTTACGTCCAGGACGAATGGGCCCTCCATCCGGACTGGACCCTGACTTGGGGGGCGCGCTACGACCACTATTCCGACGTCGACGGCACCGCCAATCCCCGGGTGGCCCTGGTCTGGAACGCCCGGCACGACCTGACCGCCAAGCTGCTGTACGGCGGCGGCTTCCGCGCGCCCTCGTTACTGGAAACCCAGGCGCGGCAGATTCCCGCCCTGGCGGGCAATCCGGACCTGCGGCCGGAGCAGGTGGACGCGATCGAGCTGGCCCTGGACTACCGCCTCCGCCTGGACCTGCGCACCCGGGTCAATCTGTTCCACCACGAGACCGACGATCAAATCCGGCTACAGAACACCGGTGGCCCCGAATTCCGGCCCGAAAACGTGGGCCAGCAGAAAGGACACGGCCTGGAAGTCGAACTGTGGTGGGATCTCACCCGCGCCACCCAGTTCTATGGCTACTACGCCTATCAGGACAATACCGACGAGACCACGGGCGCCGATGCCGGTTACACGCCGCACCACCAAGCGTTGGCGCTGCTGCAAACCCGGCAGCGCCCATGGCTGTTCGCGCTGCAGGCGCGGTACGTCGGCGCCCGCGACCGGGTCGCCGAGGATCCACGGCCCCCACCCGATACCTATACCCTGGTGGATGCCTTCGCGCGCTACACCTTCTCCCCGCACATGGAAGCCAGCCTGGACCTCCGCAACCTGTTCGACGTGGACGCGCGGGACGCCGGCTTTGGCACCGCCTTTCCCGGCGATATCCCGCTGCCGGGCCGGACCTTCTATTTCAGCCTGATCGGCCGCTTTTAGAGGCGTTTTTATACAGCCTCTGGCGAGCTAACCGATTGAAAAACAACCCTCACCCCTGCCCCTCTCCCGCTTGCGGGCGAGGGGTTTTCATACAGTCTCTAGGATTCGGTTAGGGGGCGACGCGCTCCCGTTCGACCGGTCCGGCGCGGGCGGGCGCACCCGTCGTGGCCGGCGGCGCTGCCGCCGGGGGAACTTCTACCAGCGAGGTCGCGGCCCGCACGAACAGGAGGCCCCGCTTCTGGCCGGTTTCCGGGTCCACCGTATTCATGGCCGCGTACAAGCGGGCGGCGGGCGCCAGGAACGGTTTATACTGATCCAGGACGTCGAGCACGAAGACCAAGTCCTGTTCAGGGAGATAGCCCCCCAGGGGCGAGTGATGGCCGATCGCGACGCCAAACAGGGGCTGGCGGTTGAAATTGATCAAATAACGAACAGCAGGGTCGTTCGCGCGATGCAGATGCATCCGAAATTCCTCCAGGGTCAGATCGCGCAGCACCGTCACCTCAAGGTCGGCATTGGCCCGAATCAACTGGGCCATTTCATCCAGGGTGAGTCCCAGGGTGCGGGCCTTCCAGTACCCGACCGGCGCCCGGTCGAACAGAGTGTCCTGGGTATAGCGGTTGATGCCCAGGGAGCGGAACAGATTGACCACCGTGGCCGGCCCGCAGAACGCCCCGTTGCTTTGATACTCGAAGCGCGGCTGATAGGTGGCGGCCACGGGCTGCCGCCAGGCTTGCGCCAGCAGCGTCGGATTCTGGTAGGAAGCCACCGTCGCGATCGACTCGACGGGCGCGGGTTGCGGCCCACAGGCGATCAGCGCCAGGCCGAGCAGCAGGCCCAACCAGGGGTGGGTCCAGGGATGGCAGCGGAGCGCGGCGGAAGACCTCACGGGCATTCACCTCCAGTTTGAAGATCACCCCATGGACGTTAGCAGCCGCTCATGAAGTTTGCATCATGGCGCGCCTGGTCGTTACCTCGTTACTCTGGCTCCTGGTCGGCGCGCGGGTGGCCTGCGGCACGGTGCTGGTCCTCTATCCGGACGCCCCCGCACCCTACCAACAGGCCTTCGCCCAGATCGTGGCGGGGATCGCGCGCACGGCGCCGGGTCCGCTCCAAACCCTGGCGCTGACCCCGGAGTGGGATCAGGCCCAGGTCCGCCGCTGGCTGGACGCCCGTCGGGATCGCGCGACCGCACTGGTGTTGCTCGGCCAGCGCGCGCTGCAGGCCTACCCGGCGGACGGGACCACGCTGCCGGTGCTGGTCGGCGGCGTCAGCGCCCTGCCCGGCCAAACCGCTTGGCCCGGGATCAGCCTGGTCATTGATCCCGAGCTGTTTGTGCAGACCCTGCGGGAGTGGCTCCCCGCTATCGACACCGTCGCGGTGATCTACCACGCCCAAGATCGGGTCTGGCTCCAGCGGGTGGAACAGGCCGCGACGGTTCGGGGGTTGCGGGTCGAACCGCTGGCCGTCACCGACGCGGCAACCGCCGTCCGGCAGATTACCCGGACCCTCGATCGGATCGATCCGCGCACGACCGCGCTGTGGTTCTCCCGCAACACCCTCAGCCTGAATACGGAACTGATTTTTCCGTTCGTGTTGGAGGAGACCTGGAAACGCCGGATTGCGGCGTTTTCGGACACCGTGGCCCATACCCAGCGCGGTTTGCTGTTTTCGCTCTATCCCGACTACGGTGGCGTGGGCGAGGAACTCGGCGGGCGCATCCGGGATCCCGCCGGTGGACCCACCGCCGGCCTGCGCCTCACCCGCGCCGCCCGGTTGGCGCTGAACACCCGCACCGCCCGCCACCTGGGCATGACCCTGCCTCCGGACCTGGTCGAACGGGCCGGGCAGGTGTTTCCCTCCCCGTAGCGCGATCCCGGCCATGCGTGCGATCTCCTCGCTCTTCCCCTTGACGCTGCGCCAAGTACTGGGGCTCGTTTACCTGCTCGGCATCGCGCTGCTGGCGGTGGGGATCGCCGGCTGGCTGCGGGATCATCTGAACGTCCACTTCCGGGAAGAGCTGCTGAGCAACGGCCGCACCCTCGCCGAGCGGCTGGCCGAAGACAGTCGCCTCGCGCTCATCCAGCGCGCGCCGGATAATATTCGGATTCGCGCGGACGCGACCCGCGACTTTCCCAACGTCGTGGGCGTCGCCATTCTGACCCGCCAAGGCGAGCCGTTGGTCGCGGCGGGAACCCTGCCGTTTTCGTGGGCCGCGCTGCCACCGCTCGAGGGCGCCTTGGGCGGCGCGCGCCTGATCCTGGAAGACGACCGCCACCTGGTCTTCGTCGCGCCGGTTCGGGTCGACGCCGATCCCCTGCATCCGGATCCGTTTACGGTGGCCGATCCGACCGAGCCCACCGCGATGCCGGACCGGCCGGCTCCCGCGGAGTGGCTGGGGACGGTCGTACTGACGCTGAGCAAATCCGCCATGGAAGCGGCGGTTCGCGCCACCGACCACCAGATGCTGGCGGTCATCGCCGCGGGCGCGACCATCGTGGGGCTGGGCTTGCTGGCCCTGTTGGGTTGGATCACCCGGCCGCTCCAGCGGTTGGCCGATCACATGGCCGATCCCGAAACCCCGCGGCGCTACGCCCGGGTGCCGGCGCGGGGCGTTCGCGAGGCGCGCGCCATGGCGTCCGCGTTCAACGCCTTGATCGCCGCGTTCGCCCAAGTCAATCGGGAACTGGTCGCCACCAACACCGCCCTGGAACGCTCCCGGCACGACCTGACCGGCCGGGTGCGGAAGTCGACCGTGGATCTGATGGCCGCGCTGGAACGATTGGAACGGCAAAATACCGAGTTGGCGCACGCCCGCGAACAGGCGCTGGCCGCCAGCCGGGTCAAGTCGGCATTCCTGGCGAACATGAGCCACGAAATCCGCACGCCGATGCACGGCATGTTGGGCTTCATTTCCGTATTGGCCCAGGCCGACCTGCCACCGGATCAAGCCGAATCCGTGCGGATGCTGATGACCTCCGCCGAGCATCTGGTGAAGGTCATCGACAGCATCCTCGATTTCTCCAAACTGGAAGCAGGAAAAGTCGCTCTGGCTCGGTCCCCCTTCGTTCTACGCGACACGCTGCACGCCACCGTGTCGTTGTTCGTGCCCGCCGCGCGGGCCAAGGGCCTGACGTTACGGCTGGACGTCGATCCCGACCTGCCGGCACGCGTGATCGGCGACGATCAACGATTGACGCAGATCCTTTCCAACCTGGTGGACAACGCCATCAAGTTCACCGCGCGTGGCGGTATTCAGGTTCGGGCCGACCTCGCGTCGCGCCCGGATCGCGGCGTGATCCTGCGGGTGACCGTGCGCGATACCGGAATCGGGATCCCGCCGGCACACCAGACCCGGATTTTCACCGCGTTCGACCAAATCGAAGCCTCCACGACCCGGCAACAGGGCGGAACCGGCCTGGGACTGGCCATCTGCCGGCAGTTGGTGGCGCTGATGGGCGGCCGGATCGCCGTCGACAGCGAGGCAGGCGTCGGCTCCACCTTCCAGGTCGAACTGGACCTCGAGGTGGCGGAGGTCGAGGCGGAGATGGGGGTGGAAGCCGAGGCCGAGCGCCTCGAACCGGAATCCGGCCTCCTCCAGGAATTCATCGAACCCGAGCGGACGCCGCATCCGCGCGCGCTGGCACAGCTCCCCCGACCGGAGGCGGAACGCACCGATCTCGAACGTGCCGCCCGGGATTTGGGCTATCGAGAACCGATCCGGATCCTGGTCGTGGACGACAGCCCGGTCAATCGCGCCCTGGCTCGTATCGTGTTCGCCGGTGAGGCGGCCGAGGTCGACGAAGCGACCGACGGCCAAACCGCCCTTGACGCTTGCCAACACACCCGCTATGACCTCATTCTCATGGATATCCGCATGCCCGGCATGGACGGGCTGGAAGCCACCCGCCGCATTCGCCAATGGGCGGACAATCCCAACCGCACCGTCCCGATCGTCGGCCTGACCGCGGCCCTTCTGCACGAGGATCGCGATCACCTGCTACAGGCCGGGCTTTCCGACTGTCTGTACAAACCCCTCAAGGCCGAGACGCTGGCCGCCGTGCTCGAGCGCTGGGGTCTGGGCAGGCGCCGGAACCCACGGAAACCGGCGGTTCAACCCGAGCGAGGTGACCCATGACGCCTATCTCCGACGCTTCCTCCGCCGGCTCCGCCAGCGACCCGAGCCCAGCGCCCGCCCTGGAGACCGTCCTCGACCTGTCCTATCTACACTCCCTCGCGGGCCAGCCCGGGCCACTGCGTCATCTGATGCGAACCTTCCTCGACAGCGTCGAACCGGTCCCCCGCCGGCTGGCCCAGGCGATCGAAGGCCACGACCACCGGCTCGTCCGGGACCTCTTGCACGAGCTGTACGGCGACGCCGGAAACGTGGGCGCCCGGACCCTTCAAGCCACCTGCCAGCGGCTCCTCGACTGGTCGCCGACCGCCGGCGGGGGACCGGCCCGCGCGCGGCGCCGAGGAGATCGCCACCGCCTTGCACCTGACCCGCGCGGCCTTCGCCCGCTTCCTCGACGGACTGCCGCCGTCCCCGGAACCGACCAGCGGGCGGCCGCCGTCCCCGCGCACCCTGCTGATCCTGGACGATAGCCCGACGCTGCGGGAACGACTCCGGCAGGTGCTGGCCGACGACTACCACTTGGTCGAGGCCGCCACCGGGCGAGCCGCGTTGGCGGCCTGCGCGGGCGAAACGCCGCCGGACCTGCTGCTGGTCGATCTTAATCTGGGATCGTCCCCGGGCCAAGAGAACGATTTATCGGGTCTGGACGTCGTCCGTCAGCTCAAAGGCGCGATCCCGTGCGTCGTCCTGACCGTTGACCGGTCTCGGGAGACTCGCCGCGCCGCCCTCCAGGCCGGCGCCTGGGCCTATCTGGTCAAACCGCCGGAACCGGATACTCTGCACGCCGCCCTGGAGGCCGCGCTAGTTCGCTCCCGGGACGCCACGCGCGCGGAAACCCAGCGGGTGATCGATATCGCCACCGGCATCCTCATGGCGCACCACCACCTCGGTGAAGACGAGGCCCGCCGCCTGCTGAAAGCCCTCGCCTCGGCCGACCGGCGCACCGTTCAGGATGTCGCGGAGTCCATCATCAGTGCCCAGCGGTTCCAGAGCCGGCTCGCCCGGATGGCCAGCCAGAAGAGATCTACCCCGCCAGAGGGCGCGTGAGGCTTGACGGAGGCGTCGCTGCGGACTATGTTAATTCACGAGGTGCCCTGCTCCAGTCGGGGCGCCCGCCCCCATCGCCTGATCCCAAAGCCGATGGGTCACAACTCAGGCTAGATGTCGTCTGGGCTCGTAGGGACGGGCGGCTGATGCCGGGCCTCACCATCAAGCGGTGACGCTCTCGCGGTGAGATGTTGCGCTGGCGTGCGCCAGTGGAGCATCGAGAGTGTAGGTGCGCTTTTTGGAGGTGAGGCATGACTGCCGTTTCCTGCTCGTATCTCCCAGCCGGTCAGCCATCGGCCGCGCTTCAGCGTCTGGGTCCAGACCTGTTTCCCTACCGCCGAGCCGGTGCGAAATCGGGCCCGGGTCCGAAGGTCGCGTATCGATCCAGAACCGTTGGTGATTCGAGTTCCCTCCTTGCTGTCCCGAGGTTCCCGCGCGCCCGGCTTCGCGCGATCCGCCGTCGCTTCCGGGTCGCCCTGCCGCGTTATTCGGGGCTCGTCCGATTCGCGACGGCTCGCCATGGCTCAACCCTTCAACCACGGCCGGGGGTCACGGAGGGGATCGCGGGGCGCGGCGACCGCGAACGCGGCCGGAGGGAGCGCCGATGATGCCCGTTCGCCGCCTGCACCCGAACCATCCCTCGGTCGTTCCGGGGACGGATTCGGGCGCTAAGACCGTCGCCACCCGGCCTGCCCACCAGCGATCCGCCTCCTGCCACGGCATCGAGCCGGTGCTCTTGATCGGCGGCCGGACGGTTTCCACCCCGATCCGGTCGACTGATCGGGGCAAGCCCGAACAAAGCCTTTCCCCCACTACTCTCACCGCTGGGCGGCGCCAGGCGTGGACGCTGGCGAACCGGATCGCGTTCCGTCACGGGTTCCCGCGCCTGATTCGCCGCTGCCGCATCGGTTACGGCTTTCTGGTGATCGACTTGCCGTCGCCAGCGCCCGCCGGCCTGCTGCCAGCGAACCCGTGCGTGATCCGCATCGCCCTCTGGTGGCAGTTGGCGAGCAGTTCGGGGCTCTTCACCGCTCCTCTGGAAACCGTTGCCCCACTGCTGCCCGACCTATCACCTCTGGGCCGGATGCTGCGCGAACACGATCGGCCGTTCGCCGCGTTGCGCGCCGCTCTCGCCCCGCCGGAACCCGAAACCACGCTGGCCCTCCTCGGCGGCCACGCCGGCGCGGAGGACTGGCGCGACGTCCTCCGCCTGCTCGCGGTCTGCCGGCGGTTGCAACACGGCGCCCAGGCCGGTCGCTTGGATCTCTGGAGGCGCGATGAACGGCAAGGACGCTGATTTGCTGACGGCGGGTTTCGTCTACGTGGCGCGGTGCCTGGTGGAAGGCGATACCGACGCCTTGCGGCGGATGGGATTGGGGTGGCCTGAACTTCGGGCGCTGAACCGGCTGGGCCTGGGCGACGTCCTGCGCCTGGTCCGCCAAGCCAGCGCCGGCCACTTTCTGGAACTCCGGTTCGACCGTCGCGCCTTCCAGCGGCAACTGGAACGGCTCGAGGCCCAGCGCCAGGCCGAGGACCGGCTGCTGGCGCTGATCCAGGGCGATGCTCCGCAGGCGATGCTCCATGACCTGTTCGGCACGACCCTCAAGGAGTACTACGGCTATCGCCGGCTGCTCGGCCTGGGACCCTGCGCCGAGCGGCGGCCGCCCGCGCCCGACGACGCGACCCTTCACGCCGTATGGCAAGCGTGGCAGGCTCAAGGTCTGGATCGGTTAGCCGATGTCCCGCGGCCGGAACACTATCTGGCCCTCCACCACGCCACGGGGATTTCCCTGCGCACGATCTGGCACCTGGCGCGGACTTGGGCGAACGCCAGCCCCCGAACCCGCGCAACTAGCCTTGCACCGGGTATCAAGCTATCATTGAGTAGCTAAGATGCCATGAATCACCACCACCACAATCCAGGAGGCGGCGTCGATCAGGCTCCACCCGCCAGACGCCGAACCACGATGGTGTAGTCACCCGCCCGCGGAAACCCTAAAAAGCCAAAAACCCCCTGAAAGGGGGCTTAAGGGTAGGGGGTTGAAAGTCGTCCGTCGATCCGCTCAGGACAACGATCAGAAGCAGCCAGAACTGTTTCTGATTATAGCGGTTCGCGACGCGCTTTCAAGACCTCTACAGGTAGTTATTTGCCTGAGAAAGGGGATTGTCATGAAGTTGCCCGCCCGCAAACCGCGTTTTGTCCCACCCGCCGCCCGTGCGGCCCGGCACTACCGGCGCGGGTTACCCCCCGAGTCGCGCGCGTAAGGTCCGTTCCCACCGCCGTTCAGGGTGGTTGACCGACGCGCCGCCCCCGCCTTGCGGGGACGGCGGGTCGGTCCGTCCGCGCCTCGGCCATGT
>JBATNZ010000013.1:0-19389 GCA_049290615.1 Candidatus Contendibacter sp. | reverse complement strand
GATCGTCGCCGGCCAGATCAACAAGCAGATCGCCGATGCGCTGGGGATCGCGGAGCGCACCGTCAAGCTGCAACGCGCGCAGCTCATGGCGAAGCTGGGCGCGAATTCGGCGGCCGAACTCGGTCGGCTGGCCGAGCGGTTGCGCCACCTGGCCGATTGACTGCGGCCTCGGCTTACTCGAACCTGATCCAGGGACACTCCACCTCACCCAGAGACATCGAATGGTCTGGTAGTGCCATACGATGGGTAGAAAAGAAAATTCTTGACAGAATGTTGGTAAAATTTCCAACATTTGGCATGGCAAGGAATACAAGACCCATTTCATGGATCAAGGCAGCCCGCAAGGATTTCGTTAGACGCACCAGCACATGATCGTCGAGATCAACGCCAGTAGCCGGAAAGCATTCCGTGCTGAGGACGATAATCCCTCGCGCTCGCACTTCAACAACAAACGAACGAACAAATGGCTCTCTCACTCAACAAACCCAAACTCGACAACCTCGCCGCCGACATCTGGAAATCCGCCGAGCGCTTGCGCGGCAAGTTCAAGTCCTACGAATACCAGAGCGTCATCCTGCCCATCATCGTCATTCGCCGTCTGGAGTGCGTGCTGATTGACTGGCGAGTGAAAAAATCCGCCGAGGTGCTGAAGAACCGGCCCCAGATCACCGACAAGGAACTCGCCAAGCTGGTCAAGGGCATGGAACTGGGCACGGCACCGTTCTCGAACAAGACCGAGCTGACGCTCCGCTCGGTCTACGAGGAAGACCATGCGCTGCTGGAGGAAAACTTCCGCGCCTACATCAACGGCTTCTCGAAGAACGTTGACGACATCATCGAACACTTCAACTACCGCGCCACCATCGGTCAGATGGTGAAGAACAATCGGCTGGCCCCGATCCTGAACCAATACAAGGAACTCGCTCTCGGCCCCGACCAGCTCTCAGGGCTGGAGATGGGTTACATCTATGAGGAGTTGCTCCGGCGCTTCTCGGAACAGAGCGGCGAGGAGGCCGGGGAACACTTCACGCCGCGCGAAGTCATCCGCCTGATGGTCGAGTTGCTGGAGATTCCCATCCCGGACCGGCACCTGTCCATCTACGACCCGGCCAGCGGCACCGGCGGCATGTTGTCGGTGGCGAAGGAGCATCTGCTGGAACGCGCCGAGACGCCGGAGGAAAAGACGCGGGTCGAGCAATTCGTCACCGTTCACGGGCAGGAGCTTTCCCCCACGAACTACGCCGTTTGTCAGGCCGACCTCCTCATCAAGAACGACCGGCAGGCCACCGTCCACCTCGGCAACTCGCTCATCCCGCACGAACCGCACAGCAAGGAGCCGGGCGACCAGTGGCCGGAGATTAAATGGCGCTTCAACCGGATGCTGAGCAATCCGCCCTTCGGCGTTACCTGGGGCGGCAAGGACGGCTACGAGAAGGAAGCCCGCAAGCTGGAGAAGACCCGCTACCAGGCCGGGATGCCGCGCGTGAATGACGGGGCGCTGCTCTTCCTGCAAACCATGCTCGCCAAGATGGCCCCGCCCGAGGCGGGCGGCAGCCGCATCGCCATCATCTTCAATGGCTCGCCCCTCTCCAATGGCGACTGTGGCTCCGGGGAGAGCGAGATTCGCCGCTGGATTCTGGAGAACGACTGGCTCGACGCCATCGTCATGCTGCCCGACCAGCTTTTCTACAACACCGGCATCTTTACCTACGTCTGGCTGCTGCGGAATGACAAGCCCGCCGACCACCAGGGCCGCGTGATGCTCATCGACGCCCGTCAGCAGTTCGAGAAAGAGCCGAAGTCCTTCGGCAACAAACGCCACCGCATCACCGACGCCCACCGCGCCTGGATCGAGGAGCGCTACCGCGACGGCTGGGCCGCAGGCTACGCCGACGAGCAGGTGAAGATCTTCCCGCGCCAAGACTTCGCCTACCACAAGGTCAGCGTCGTCTTCTGGCAGACCGATGAACACGACCAGCCCGCCATCGTCACCGAGCCTTACGAGAAGGCGTTCACCGCCGCGAACCTGAAGAAGGAGCAGGACTTCCACGAGAGCGACCTGAGCTTCCGCGTGCGGGTGAAAGCGAAGGGCCAGGAGAAGACCGTCGAGTTCACCGTGAAAGCGAAGGACAACGCCGCAAAGAAGTTCAAGGAAGCCCTGGCCGATGCTGACGAAACGCTCTCCGTCGAATGGACGCACCGGCATTATGTGCGAGACGATGAATACATCCCGCACGGCGAGGACATCGCGGCCTTTTTGCAACGGGAGATCGCCAAGCCGATCATTCGTTGGGAAGAGACGAAGAAGGACGGCAAGCCGATCCTCGGCTACGAAATCCTGCCGAACAAATACTTTTACCGCTACCAGCCGCCCACACCCGCGAAGGACTTGCTGGCGGAGTTTTGGAGGCTGGAGAAAGAGGCCGAGAAGATGCTGGAGGGCCTTGCGAAATGAAAATGCCGGCGGATACCAACCTGACGAGCGATGCCGACTACCGGCGGTTCATAGAAGAACTGAAGGCGCGGGTGATCGGCGCCCGCACCTCTGCTGCGCGCGCCATCAACCATGAGGCGACCTTGCTCTACTGGGACATCGGAAAGGGCATCGTGGAAAAACAACAATCCGACGGTTGGGGGGATTCTGTCGTGGAGCTGGAGTTCCTCGGCATCCGTCGCGAGGTGAAGGAGCGGGAGCTGAAGGACCGCCTGGTCTCCCGCCTGCAAGCCTTCCTGCTCGAACTCGGTTACGGCTTCTGCTTCGTGGGACGCCAATACCGGCTGGCGCTGGGCGAAAAGGAGTATTTCATCGACCTGCTCTTCTATCACCGCTTCCTCAAGGCGCTGGTCGCCTTCGAACTCAAGGTCGGCGCTTTCGAGCCAGAACACGCGGGGAAGATGGATTTCTACCTCAACCTGCTCAACGACCAGGAACGCGGCCCCGACGATCAGCCTTCCATCGGCATCATCCTCTGCGCGGCGAAAGATGATGTAGAGGTCGAATATGCCCTGCGCAGCAAAACCAATCCCATCGGCGTCGCCGCCTATGCATTGCAGTCGAAACTGCCGGGCGAGTTGAAAGGGATATTGCCGACCGCCAAACAGCTTGCCGATGTGGTGCGCGGGGAAATGGAGGGGGGCGAGTCATGAGCGATCAGACCCATTTTCTAAAAGATATCCCGAGCGATTGGCGATCTGACCGCATGGGCAACGTTGCTGAAATTCTTTTCAGCAACGTAGACAAACATACTTTCGATTCTGAGATTCCTGTTCGCCTTTGCAACTATGTGGACGTTTACAAAAACGACCGCATCACGTCCGACATCGAATTCATGGAGGCATCTGCGGAGCCTCGCGAGATAGCGCACTTCCAAATTCAGAAAGGCGATGTCCTGGCAACGAAAGATTCCGAGACTCCAGACGATATAGCAATTCCATCATTGGTGGCGGAAACCTTGCCAGGCGTTCTCTGCAGTTATCATTTAGCGCTAATTCGCCCAAAGGCGCATCAAGTGTATGGGGCGTATCTTGCGTGGCTTCATTGCAGTAAAGCGTTCCGTTCCCACTACGAGGCCCAAGCTGTAGGCGTCACCAGATTCGGGCTTTCGCAGGCTGCCTTCAAAGAAGCGCGCATTCCACTCCCGCCGCTGCCGGAGCAACAACGCATCGCGGCGTATCTGGATGCGAGTTGCGCGGCGATTGACGCGGCGGTGGCCGCCAAACGCCGCCAACTCGAAACGCTCGACGCGGTGAGGGAAAGCATCATCGAAACGGCGGTTACGAGAGGGTTGAATGGCAAAACCAAATTGCAGGTGATCGAGCGCGATTGGATTGGATTGCTCCCCGATCACTGGGCAGCGGTTCGCATCAAACAAGTCATTTCGCGCCTCGACTATGGAATATCGGTAAGCAGCGCGTCCGAAGGCAAGTATCCCGTACTCAAGATGGGGAACATCCAGAGCGGAGAAGTCGTGTTCTCAAAGATGGAGTTCGTGGATGAAGTGGCTGACGAACTGCTGCTTGAATACAACGACCTCCTTTATAACCGCACCAATAGCCCGGATCAGGTTGGTAAGGCGGCGTTATTCCTTGGTACCAAGGACGATGCCGTCACGTTTGCCTCTTATCTGGTCAGGTTACGGGCCAATCACCGCATCATTCCCGATTTTCTCAACTATGCCGTGAACTGCGGAGGCTTCCTCGCTTTTGCCCGACGGTTGGCTATTCCTTCCGTGCAGCAATCAAACCTCAATTCGACCCGTTACGGCAGGCTTCACATCCCTCTTCCGCCAGTAACCGAGCAACGAGCCATCTGCGAGTACCTCAACGCGAAAATTGGCGAGATGAAGCGCGTAGTGGCAGCCATCCAAACCCAAATCACCACCCTCACCGCCTACCGAAAATCCCTGATTCACGAATGCGTCACCGGTCAGCGGCGGATTGCGGAGGCGGACATCAACCGGGTCCAACATGGCTAAAAAGAAGAGGCCCCCGGAGCTGACCTTTCAGCAGCACATCGCGGATTACCTCGTCCGCGAACACCGGTATGGTGTGCTGGAGCAGTCCGACATCACCGACACCGAGCATTTCATCGCCGAAGATCAGCTCTGGGCCTTTCTCAAAGCCAGTCAGGCCGACACGCTGAAGAAGCTGGAAAACGATTACGGCACGGACGCACGCGAGGAAGTCTTCAAGGCGCTGCGCAAGGAACTGGAACACACGCCGCTGTGGATGCTGTTCCGGCAGGGCCTCAAAGTGCGCGGGCTGGAATTCCGGCTGTTCTATCCCAAGCCCCGCTCCGCCGCGAGCGCCGCCGCCGCGAAATACGCCGAGAACCGCATCACCTTCCGCCCGCATTTCTACTTCGGCGACGCCAACCAGGAGATCGATTTCGTCCTCTACCTCAACGGCCTGCCCATCGTGGCGCTGGAACTGAAACACGAGGCCAACCAGAACGCGCATGACGCGGTGTCGCAGTTCGTCCGGCGCGACCACAGGCACAAGATATTCCGGCATCCCTTCCTCTACCTCGCCGCCGACACCAGCGACGCGATGGCCGCCACCGACCCGCGCAAGGAAGAGAACTTCCGCTGGCACAACATGGGGCTGACCAACACGCCCACCAATGCCGACGAGTATCCGGTCGAGTTTCTTTACCGCGAGGTGCTGTCGCAGGAGCAGTTGCTGGAGGCGCTGTCGTTCTTCCTCGTGCGCGTGCCCGAGCGTGAAGCCGAGGACGACAAGTCGGCGCGTCCAGCCTCCACCATCTTCCCGCGCTACCACCAAAGCCGCCTGGTGCGGCGGGTGGCGGAGGACATCACGGCCCACTTCGCCACGGCGGGCGACATCGGGAAAAAGTATCTGGCCAACCATTCCGCCGGCAGCGGCAAGACGCTTTCCATCTGCTGGCTGGCCGACCGGTTGCACAGCCTCTTCAAGCCCGGCACGAATGAAAAGCTGGTGGACATCACCTTCATCCTCACCGACCGCAAAACGCTCGACACCAACATCCGCGAGGATATCGACAAGTTCACCCACCTCAAGGACGTGGTCGGCATCGCCAGGAAAGCCGACGACCTGCCGCGTTTCCTCAAGGAGCGGAAATCGATCATCGTCACCACGCAGCAAAAGTTTGCCTGGGTGCTGGAGGAGATTCAGAAGAACCCGGAGTTGAAAAAGCTGCGGGTGGCGTTTCTGATTGACGAAGCGCACCGCTCGCAGGAAGGCCAGATGGGCGCGGCCATCCGCCTGCCATTCCGCAAGGAGGGTGAGCCGGACGAAGACGCCCCCGAAGAGGATCTCGAAGAGCGGATCGCCAAGATCATCCGCGAGCATGACCTGAATCAGTTGTTCGTCGCCTTCACCGCCACGCCAGCGCCGGCCACCGTGTCGATGTTCGGCCAGCCGTTCGACAGCTACACCGAGGCGGAAGCCATCGCCGAGGGCTACATCGTCGATGTGGCGGCGAGCATCATCTCCTACAGGACGCTCTATAACCTGCATTGCCCCGTGGTCCCGAAGCCGGACGAGGAGAAGCTCTACCCCAAGGGCGTGGTGTCCAGGGCGCTCCAGAACGTGGCGTTTCAGGATGACGGGCTGATCCAGTACAAGGCCGAGGTGATGTTGCGCATCTTCGAGAAGGACGTGAAGCCGCTCATCGGCGGTCGCGCCAAGGCGATGATCGTCACCTCGTCGCGCGTGGCCGGGCTGCGGTATTTCAACATCATCAAGGAGAAGCTCAAGGAGCGCGGCGCCGACTACAAGGTGCTCTATGCCTTCTCGGACTTCGTCCACCCCGAGACGAACGCGGCGACCAGCGAACATGCCGTGAATGAGTTGCAAACGGGTGAGTTGATCGAAGACCGCTTCGAGGGCGACGACTACCGGCTCATGGTGGTGGCGAACAAATTTCAGACGGGCTTCGACCAGCCCTTGCTCGCCGGCATGTTCCTCGACAAGCCGGTGCTGGATCGCAATGCCGTGCAGACGGTTTCGCGACTGAACCGCTGCCACCTCGGCAAGAAGGATGTGGTGGTCGTGGACTTCACCAACAACGCGAAGCAAATCCTCAAAGCCTTCGCGAGGTATCGGAAGGGCACGCCGTTCGAGCCGGAGGAACCGGATCAAGAGACCTGTCCGAAACTGTATGCGGAGATTCTCGCCGCGGGCGTCTTCACCCAGAAGGACGCCGGCGACCTGCTCGCCCTGCTCAAGAGCGGGTCGGATGCGCGGGTGCAATTCCAGGTGAACGCCCTGCGGACGCGCTTTCAGGCGAAGCTCACCGATTGGGAAGGGCGCAAGGCGTTCGTCACTCTGCTAGCCCGCTTCGTGAAGAGTTTTCATTTCCTGACCTGCTTCTTCAGTTACTCGGCGCAGATTCAGGAGTTCGTCACCTTCGCGGAATGGGTCGGCCCGCAGCTCATCAAGGCCGGGACCGTGTCCGACCTGATGCAGCAGATTCGCGCCACCGTGGTCACCAGGGCGGCGGTGCAATATCAGGGGGTAACCACCAGCGGCGGCCCGGTGAAACTCCAGCCGGGCAAAGGCAAAGGCGGCGCAGGCCCGGCGCCGGTGAAGGTCTCCGTGCAGGACGTGATCGCGCAGATTCGCGCCAAGTTCGACATCACGGACGAGGAGGCGCTCTATATCAAACAGGTGACGGATGAGAAGATCGCCGATCCGGTTATCCGCACGACCGTCCAGGCGCACCGCGACAACGTCATTTACCTCGAAGGCCCGTATCGCGGACAGGTCAACGGCGACATTCAGGCGACCTACGATGCACGCGGCCGTTACGACGAACTCGCCGACCCGAAATACACCGACACCGGCGGCATCTTCGACATCATGGCCGTGACCGTCATCCAGACCCATTTATCGCTGGCCGCCTGAGCCCATGAGCAAGTCCATCCAGGACATTCCCGAAGCCGACCGACCCCGCGAGAAGCTCTTGCGCAAAGGCGCGGCCGCGCTGAGCGACCAGGAATTGCTGGCCGTGCTGATCGGCAAAGGCGCGCCCGGCATGGACGTGATGACGCTGGCCGCCAAGCTGGCGCGGGTCATCGACGAGAAGGGGCTGGACGTGAAAGCCGAAGACCTCTCGCAATTCGCCGGAGTCGGCGCCGCCAAGGCGACCTTGATCCTCGCGGCCATCGAGTTCGCCCGCCGCCGCATCAAGCCGGAAGGCGCGAAGATCATGACCCCGGCCGACCTGTTGCCCCATGTCCGCCACTACGCCGACCGCAAGCAGGAGCATTTCCTTTGCGCCAGTATCAATGGCGCGAACGAGATTCTGAATATCCGCGTGGTGTCCATTGGCCTGATCGATCGCAGCCCCGTGCATCCCCGCGAGGTCTTCGCCGATGCCCTCTCCGACCGTGCTTCCGCCATCATCGTCGCCCACAATCACCCGAGCGGGGGGCTCGGACCATCGCCCGGCGACATCGCCATCACCGCACAACTCAAGGCGGCCGGTGACGTCGTCGGCATCGAGTTGCTTGACCACATCATCTTCAACAGGACTGGATACTTCAGTTTCCTGGAAGACGGAAAGCTGTAGGGCGATAATATCCTTGGTTCGGATATATCCAGCAGGAGAAATCATGGCATTGGAAATTACGAGAATCTTATGGCTCGAAGATATGCCACATAAAACGTCCGTTTCCGAAGCCGGTAGCTATCAAGAAATTGGAGCATACTGGGATAAACATGATGCGACTGAATATGGCGAACAAGAACCTGTTAAGTTTGATGTCCACATCCGTTCACAACGTCATTACTTCCCGGGCCGGACGGCTGCAACGCCTGTCCGACTGATCCCGGCCACACTCGCGGCCACGTTTGCCGTTGCCCTTTCGGGCAAGCTCCATTGCCCTTTCGTCCAATAGCCTCGGTACACCGCCGGTGGGATGATCAGCGGCGAGACCTGCGAATCGGTCCAGCCTGAGCGGTGAAGGGCCAGCCGCTTGTTCGATATGCCGGGGACCAGTTTGGCGCGACGGCACGAGTACGACATTCAATTCGGAGAGATGATCGGTCTATCCGTCGATGCGGAGGTTTGCGGTGGTCGTTGCCGGCCAGAAGGTACTGATCATTGAGGATGACGATAGCCTGCGACCAGCGCTCGAACGCCTATTGCACATCGCCGGCTTCCAGGTCGCGACCTACGCCTCGGCGGAGGCGCTGCTGGCGGAGGATGCCGCCGCCGAGGGCGCCGCGTGCGTGGTCAGCGACCTGAAGCTGCCGGCGCTGTCCGGCTTTGACTTGCTGACCGAAATGCGTGCGCGGGACGGTTGGCCACCGTTGATTCTGATCACGGCCCATGACGCGCCGGGCCTGCGCGAGGAGGCGGCGCGACGCGGCGCGGCGGCTTATCTGGCCAAACCGTTTCGCGGCACCGCACTGCTGGAGACCATCGAAGCGGTGATCGAACCCGCGAGGCTCGATGAAGGCCGCAACCCGATTCCGCCCAATGCCGCCAGCTTATAGCCACCCCACCTAACCCGAGGAGAGTATCGCCCATGTCACTCAAGAAAACATCGTTCTCGAAATCGCCCTTCACCACGGGGCTCAAAACCGCCTGCTCGATCATCGCCCTGACGGCCGGTCTGGCCATCGGCAGCGCCCAAGCCGCCGACCAGGGACCACGCCACCACGCCAAGGGCCAGTACGACACCGTCACCGCCACCTACACGGTGGTCGAGGGCGACGAACTGATCGTGATCGGCGAGCGCTTCGAGGTTCCCGTGAGCGCGCTGAAGGCGCAAAACAAGCTGGTGTCGGACGAGGTCAAGGTGGGCCAGAAGCTGGTCGTGGCCGCCAAAGCCCCCAGCGCAGCCGAGGGCAAGAAACCCAACATCCTCTTTATCATGGGCGACGACATCGGCTGGATGCAGCCGAGCATCTACCATCAAGGACTGATGGTCGGCGAGACGCCCAATATCGACCGCATCGGGCAAGAGGGCGCCAAGTTCATGACCTATTACGCCGAGCAAAGCTGCACGGCCGGGCGCACCGCCTTCTTCACCG
This sequence comes from Candidatus Contendibacter sp., assembly GCA_049290615.1. Taxonomy (GTDB): domain Bacteria; phylum Pseudomonadota; class Gammaproteobacteria; order Competibacterales; family Competibacteraceae; genus Contendibacter. Next base: position 9,864 of record JBATNZ010000013.1, on the reverse strand, counting down.
GCATGACGCCGCTACGCGCCGGCATGATCCCGCCGCAACTGCCGGGCAGCCCATCCTTCCTGCAGCCCGGCACCCCGTCACTGGCCAGGTTCCTGCTCGATCTCGGCTACACTACCGGCGAGTTCGGCAAGAACCATCTGGGCGACCATTCGGCTGCGCTGCCGACGGCGCACGGCTTCCAGGAATTCTGGGGTTACCTCTACCACCTGGATGCGATGCAGGGCGTGAGCTTCCCCGACATCAACAAGTCCCCGACCGAGCAGGCCATCGTGCCGCCGTGCAAGAACACGCCGGTTCCCGGCCTCAGCGATCCCCCCGGCGCGGTGGATGCGAAGACCACGCTGTGCATGATGCCGCCGCGGCCGGTGATCGCGTGTACCTCCTCCGACGGCACCGAGAAGAACCAGAGCTGCAAGGACGATGGTCCGCTGACGCTCAAACGCTCGGAGACCGTGGATGAGGAAATCTCGGCCAAGGTCATCGACTTTCTCGATCGCAATGACCCGAAGAAGACCAACAAGCCGTTCTTCGTCTGGTACAACCCGGCGCGCATGCACATCACCACCATGCTGTCGGATAAGTACATGGCGATGGTAGGTACGCCCGGCGGCAAGGACTGGGGCGCGAATGAAGCCGGCATGAAGCAGATGGACGACAACATCGGCTATGTGTTGAAGAAACTGGAGGACATGGGCCAGCTCGACAACACCATCGTCGTCTTCACCACCGACAACGGCGCCGAAGTGATCACCTACCCCGACGGCGGCAACACGCCGTTCAAGGGCGGCAAGCTGACCACCTGGGAAGGCGGCATGCGGGCTCCGGCGGTCATCCGCTGGCCGGGACACATCAAGCCGGGCACGGTCCTGAACGACATCTTCGCGTCCTATGACTGGATGCCGACCTTCGTCGAGATTGCCGGCGGGGCCAAGGGCAACGACCTCAACAAGCAGATCATGGAGGGCAAATATCCCGGTATCGTCAAGACCAAGCTCAACGGGGTCAACCAGCTCGCCTACCTGACCGGCAAGTCGGACAAATCGGCGCGCGATACTTTCTTCTACTATGGAGGCCCGGTGCCGTCGGCGGTGCGCTACAAGAACTGGAAGATCTACTTCGCCATGGCATCCGAAGCCGCGACCGGCGGCCTGATGGGGGTCCATACCTTCCATTGGCCTTTGGTCGACAACATCAAGCGAGATCCCTTCGAGGGTTCCGTCGGTTTCGAACCGAAAACCCTCCTGGGCCAGGGTGGCGCGCTGGCCGGACCCATGACCGCTTATATCTACGACTGGAACATCATTCCTATCGGCCAGGCGCTGTGGTTGCAGGAACTGGAATCCTACGGGCCGTACCCGGCGCTGCAGTCTCCGGCGTCCTACAGCCTGGCCCAGGTCCTTCAGCAGGTAAAGGATGACATGGCGAAGCAACGCGCCCATGGAGACTAAGGACGTCGCGAATCAGATAGCCTACTAAGGCGTTTGTGATGCTGTTAAGCGGGTGGCTCGAAAGGGCCGCCCGTTAATTACTTGTCAGGGAGAAACAACCCATGAAACCCATTCCCTCCTTTTCAGCGTTCGCCCGCCTCTTTGCGTTGGGCGCCTTGCTCGCCCTCGGCACACAGGCGTTCGCCCAGACCGACCCGCTACCCTCGTGGAACGACGGTCCCGCCAAGCAGGCGATTGTCGCCTTCGTGAAGGACACCACGACGCAGGGCAGTCCCCAGTTCGTGCCACCCGAGGAGCGCATCGCCACCTTCGACCAGGACGGCACGCTGTGGGTCGAGCACCCGATGTACACGCAGGTGATGTACGTTCTCGAAAGCGTACCGGCGCTGGTGAAGGCGAAGCCCGAGCTGGCCAAGGTCGCGCCGTTCTCGACGGTGCTGGAGATCCTCAAGGGCGACCGCGCCGCCGTCGCCAAGCTGACGATGCCCGACCTCCTGAAGCTCGTCGCCGCCACGTCGACCGGCATGTCGGTGGAGACCTTCCAGGCCGAGGTGAAGAAGTGGATTGCCGAGGCGAAAGACCCGCGCTGGAAGAAGCCCTACACCGAGCTTACCTACCTGCCGATGCAGGAAGTGCTGAAGTACCTGCGCGCCAACGGCTACAAGACCTTCATCGTCACCGGCGGCGGCCAGGATTTCGTGCGCGTCTACTCCGATGCGGTTTACGGCATCCCGCCCGAGCAGGTGGTCGGCACCGCCGGCGGCACCAAGTACGGCTACGACAAGGACGGCAAGCCGTTCCTGACCAAGGAGCCGAAACTGCTGCTCAACGACAACAACGCCGGCAAACCCGAGGGCATTCACCTGATGATCGGCCGCCGCCCGTATGCGGCGTTCGGCAACTCGACCGGCGACCGGCAGATGCTGGAATACACGAAAGCCGGCGACGGCGCGCGGCTGGCGATGCTGGTGCTGCACGACGACGCGACGCGCGAGTATGCCTACGGCCCGGCCCAGGGGCTGCCCGCGACCAAGGTCGGCACGTTCACCCAGGCGCTGTACGACGAAGCGAAGAAGGACGGCTGGATCGTCATCAGCATGAAGAACGACTGGAAGCGCATTTTCGCATTCGAGCCGTGAGCGACGGGCGCAACCTCTATCCCAACTGGCCACCCGCCGGCCGCCTTCGTTCCCGGCCGCCGGCGTGGTGCCTGTCGTACCTCTTCGTGCAGGGGAAAATCCGATGCTCGGATTTAATCTCGACATCTGGGACTACCTGACTTTTGTGACGATCTTCCTGCTGGTCGTGTCGGGCGTGGTGACTTACGTTTGGCTTGCGGGACTGCCGGGTCGGATTGCCATCGCCCGCAAGCACCCGGAGGCTGAAGCGGTCAAGCTGCTCGGCTGGGCCGGCCTGCTGCCGACCATCTACCCATGGGTCCAGGCGTTCATCTGGGCCTTCAAGCCGACCGAGATCATCGATATCCGACGCTTCCCCCGGGAGGAAGCGAAGGCCATAGACGAGGACATCGCGCGCCTCAGGGGCGAGGCGGCGCCGGCGGAAGCGAAGGCGCCAGACCAGGCAGCGCCGGTGGAAGCGAAGGCGCCGAGCGAGCCACCGGCGTCCCAGAACACCGGCAAACCGGGCTGAGGGACCTATGATTGCGGCACTCGTCATCTGCTTCGGCTACCTCGTCCTCGTCTGGCTGGTCTTCTTCAAGTTCAAGTGGCTCCAGTTCAGCATCGCCTGGGGCGTCGTCTCCGCCTTCGTCGGTCTCCATCTGTTGCTGATCTTCCTCATCGGGCTGCGTTTCGTGACGCCCTACTCGACCGACGCCAAGATCATTCAACATACCATCCAGTTGGTCCCGCGCCTGTCGGAGCCCACGCTGGTCACGGCGGTGCTGGTGGAGCCGAACGTGCCCGTCAAGAAGGGACAGCCGCTGTTTCAGTTCGACCGCCGTCCTTACGAATACAAGGTCGAACAACTGCAAGCCCAGCTCGCCCAGGCCAAGCAAAATGTGGGGGTGCTCAAGGCCAACGTGGAGATCGCGGAGCAGGAGTTGGTCAAGGCCAAGAGCGCGCGGGAGTTCGCGCAGTATCAGCAGCAACTCGATACGCGGCTGGCGCACGATCAAGCCGTCCGGGAGGTGGCCGCCCAGAGGTCGGACGCTCAGTTGAAGATCGCGGACGCCGCCATCAAGAAAGCCCAAGCCGAGGTCGAAAGCGCCCGTCTCAGCTACGAGTCCGAAATCGGCGGCGTGAACACGACGGTGGCGCAGGTGCAAGCCGCGCTGGCTCAGGCCCAGTATTACCTGGACAACACCACGCTGGTGGCGCCCGAAGACGGTTACGTTTTCAACCTCCAGGTTCGCCCCGGCATGGTGGCGGGCGATTACCGCCTGGGCGCAATCGCGGCTTTCGTCTGCGACGCCGACCGCTACCTGCTCGCCACCTACTACCAGGAGACCCTCAAATACGTGAAGAGCGGACAACCGGTCGAGATCGCGCTGGACCTCTATCCGGGGCAGATCTTCACCGGCAGGGTGAACACGATCTGGCAAGGGAGCGGTCAGGGACAACTGTTGCCCAGCGGAACCATGGCCCAGTTTGACCCGCCGCCGACTGTGCCGCAGGGCCGTTTCGCGGTGCAAATCCTCCTGGACGACCCGGATTCGTCGAAGTTTCCGATCGGCACGCAAGGCGCCGCCGCCATTTACACCAGTGGCGGCGGTTTCGCCACCCTGCGTCGAATCGGTATTCGCGCCTATTCGTGGCTGAACTGGCTCTACCCGATTCCCTTCTGATGGAACGCTATCCAGTGCGTCGGGGACGGATCTATGTTGATTTCACTGATGCAGCAACATTTCAAGCGATGGTCACGGTGCTTTCCCTGGTGAATCCCCTGATGTGCGGTGCCCTATTCGCGCAAATCGAAGGTGAACAATCCCGAAATACCAAAATAGTCGACGCGGCAAAGGCGGCGTCGGCGGTGCTGGTCCTTCTCGTTCTGGCGGCACTCTTCGGAGCCAGAATCCTGCACCTGTTCGGCGTGTCTTTGGATGCATTTTCCGTAGCCGGCGGCGGCGTGTTGTCCTGGATCGGGTTTTCCATGTTGAGTGGCAACCCGACCCTGGACAAACCCTCGAGCAATGACGGCGCAAAAGCTAAAAGGTCGCTCACCCCACTGATTCTCTTTGCCGCCAGTCCCGGCACGATGACCGGGGTCATCACCTTGGCCGTCGCCCATAGCCGGCTCGGATTTCCGGTCACCGCGCTGGTGGCCATCGTCGTAGCGGTGCTGGTCATGGGGATTGTGCTCCTGCTCGTTGCCCGCAGGGGCAGTCCCTCAAACGGCGGTGGCTTCGTCCGAGAGACCGTGAGCCGGTTCATGGGTCTGATTGTGATCGCGATGGGTATTCAGTTTGCGCTTTCGGGCCTGCGCGCATTCATGGAAACGGGCCCTTTAGCTTGATGGATAAGGGCTTAATTTATTGTACAGCCTCTAATTTTTCTAACTTAATGGAAGAAATCGGATGATGAGAAGCTATCGCAAAATGATCGGTCGCGCCCTGCTGACTGCAACGCTGTTAGTGAGCAGTCTGGCGCTGGCGGCGGAAGTCAAGCAGCCCGTCGGTACGATTTCGATTGATGAAACTCAGATCGGCCTGCTGATGGGCGGCGATTTCGGCGCCGGGACGCTGACGTTCCACGGCAAGACGTACCCGTTCAAACTCAAGGGACTGGGTGAGGCTGCCAGTGGATCTATCGAGCCGAACATGAATGCCACTGGCGAGGTGTACGACCTGAAGGAGGTGTCGCAATTCCCCGGCGTCTACACCAAGCTGGAAACGAGCATCGCCTTGGGCGGTGGCACGGGCGGCCTGCGCTTGAAGAACAAAAACGGCGTGATTTTGAGCCTGCACTCGACCCAAGGGATAGAACTCGGTCTTGAGCGTCGCGGCGTCACGGTCACGATGGATCGTTGATTTGCGCCTTTAGCCCCCCGTCATCAGTACAAAGAACGACTGGAAGCGCATCTTCGCGTTCGAGTCCCAGTGCCCGGGAAGCAGGGCGAAACCTGCAACGAAAGGCAAAAAATCATGATACGAAACAAACTCCTCAGCTACGGCCTGGCCGTGCTCGCCGCTTCGGCGGCGCTGCTGGGCGCCGTCGTGCCGGCGCGGGCGGCGGACCCGAAGCCCAACATCCTCGTGATCTGGGGCGATGACATTGGCCGGGACAATATCAGCGCCTACAGCCTCGGCATCATGGGCTACCAGACGCCGAACATCGACCGCTTGGCGAAGGAGGGGGCGCTGTTCACCGACTCCTACGCCCAGCAAAGCTGCACGGCGGGTCGCGCCTCGTTCATTCTCGGCCAGCATCCGTTCCGCACCGGGTTGCTGACCATCGGCATGCCGGGTTCGCCGCAAGGCATTCCCGAGTGGGCGCCCACCATCGCGGACCTGCTGAAGCAGCAAGGCTACGCCACCGGCCAGTTCGGCAAGAACCACCTGGGCGACCGCGACTCGCACTTACCGACCGTGCATGGCTTCGACGAGTTCCTCGGCAACCTCTACCACCTGAACGCCGAGGAAGAGCCGGAGACCTACTACTATCCGAAAGACCCGGAGTTCAAGAAGAACTACGGTCCGCGCGGCGTGCTCCATACCTGGTCGGACGGCAAGGGCGGGCAGAAGATCGAGGACACCGGCCCGCTGACCCGCGCCCGGATGCCGACCGTGGACCTCGAAATCTACGCCGCCGCCAACCAATTCATCGATGCCCAGGTGAAGGAGAAAAAGCCATTCTTCGTCTGGTTCAACACCACGCGGATGCACGTCTGGACCCATCTCAAGCCGTCGGCGCAGGGACGGACCGGCATCGGCCTTTATCCCGACGGCATGGTGGAGCATGACGACATGGTGGGCGCGCTGCTTAAACGGCTCGACGAACTCGGCATCGCCGACAACACCATCGTGGTGTACGGCACCGACAACGGGGCGGAGGAAGGGACTTGGCCGGACGGCGGCACGATGCCGTTCAAGGGCGAAAAAGGCACCACCTGGGAAGGCGGCTTGCGGGTGCCGATGCTGGTCCGCTGGCCGGGCGTGATCAAGCCGGGCACCATCGTCAACGAGATTTTCTCGCAGGAGGACTGGTTGCCGACCCTGCTGGCGGCGGCGGGCGAGCCGAACATCGTCGAGAAAGTGAAGCAGGGCTACGAGGCCAACGGCAAGACCTGGAAAGCTCACCTCGACGGCTACAACTTCCTGCCGTTCTTCAAGGGCGAGGTCAAGAAAGGCCCGCGCGAGGAAATCTTCTACTTCGGTCAGGGGGGCGACCTCAACGCCGTGCGCTGGAACGACTGGAAGGTGTCCTTCGCCGTCGAGGACGGCAATATCGCCACGGCCGTGCGCAACGTGCCCGGCTGGCCGGTGATCACCAACCTTCGGGCCGATCCCTATGAGCGGGCAGCGAGCCAATCGGGGATGTACATCCGCTGGTATGCCGACAACATCTGGCTGTTCATCCCGGTGCAGCAAAAGCTCAAGGCGTTTCTCACCACGCTGCCGGAATACCCCTTCCAGCAGGGCAGCAGCCTGAACGCGGCGGGCATCAACTACAACTCCCTCCAGGCGATGCAGGCCATGAAACGCCTGAAGGAATTGGAAAGTCTCCCGGCCCCGACCAACTGAACTTCACTGGGCGCCTCACAAACGAGTTTGTTTCACTCCGGAGAGTGACCATGCACAAACCATCGGCATTGACGGCGTTCGCCGTCTCCAGCCTCCTGCTGGGAGGGCCAACCCTCGCGGCCGAGGAACTCAAAGGGGAAGTCCTCGGCGGGGGCGCCCCCATCGCCGATTCCACCGTGACCCTGTGGGCGGCGGGCCCGGAGGCGCCGAAGGAATTAGCGCGGGCGCGGACCAACGCCGAAGGCCGGTTCGAGCTGAGCATTGCCCACCCCCACGGGGGCGACACCCACCTCTACCTGGTCGCCCAGGGCGGCACACCCACGGCGAACAAGGCGGGCGGGGCCAACCCCACCATCGCGCTGATGACGGTGCTGGGCAGCAAGCCGCCGGCGAAGATCACGATTAACGAGATGACGACCGTCGCTTCGGTGTGGACGCACAACCAGTTCATCGAGGGTACGGCGATCAAGGGCCAGCCGCTGCAACTGAAGATCGCGGCGGGCAACGTGCCCAGCTTCGTCGATCTCGCGACCGGTGGCTGGGGCACGACCATCCAGGACCCGCTCAACAGCAGCCAGACGCCCACCATGGCCAACTTCGCCACCCTGGCCGATGCGCTGGCCGGGTGCGTGACGCAGGTCAAGACGGATGCATGCACTGCGCTCTTTGCTGCCGCGACCGGGCCGGACGGCAAAGCTCCGGCTGACACGCTGACGGCGACCGAAGCCATCGCCCGGACCCCCTGGTACCAACCGGAACGGATCTTTGCACTGCTTGAAGCCTTCTATCCGGTTCCTCAGGGCAAGAACCTGCGACCGGCGCCCTACATGCCCTACCTGCAATTCTCGCCCAGCGCCTGGGTGCTGCCGCTGAAGTTCGACGGTGGCGGCTATCGCGCCGGCGGCAAGGCGATGTTCGACGCCGAAGGCAACCTCTGGGTCGGCAACAACTTCACCGTCGGCTGGCAGGCCAACGACGCGCTGTGGCAGGGCAACGCCAGCAAGTTCAACCCTAACGGCAAGCCGCTCTCGCCGATCACCACCGGCTTTGCCGGTGGCGGCATGCAGGGCGGCACCTTCGGCGCGGCGATCGACCTGAAGGGCCATGTCTGGCTGTCGAGCTACGGCAGCAAGTCCATCACTGTGTTCGACAAGGACGGCAAGCCGCTGACGCCGCCCGACGGCATCAACTTCGGCGGCCGCCTCGGCTTGATGCAGGGCATCATCACCGCGCCCAACGGCGACCTGTGGGCGCTGGGCATCTCCAAGCGGCAGTTGTTGCACTTCCCGAAGGGCGACTGGAACAACGGCCGCATCGTCTGCGAAGGCGACAGCGCCGAACCCTGCAAATCCTTCACCGCGCCTTTCCATCTGGCCATCGACCAGCAGGACCGCATCTGGGTCTCGGACAGCTCGTTCCACGTCATCCGCTTCCCGGCGGACGACCCGAGCAAGGCCGTGAAGTTCGAGGTGCGCTCCAACAACAGCGGGCTCAACATCGACAGTCAAGGCAATGTCTGGGTGACCAACCGTTTCGGTCCCGGCCTGCTGGGCATGGCGCACATGATCGACATGGCCGTGCACTTGAAGACAGGTGGCGTGCTCTCGGCCTCCGACTACCTGACCAAGACCATGTCGGAACAGAAGGGCGGCAGCGGCAGCGTCACCGTGCTGCGACCCGACGGCACGCAGTTGCCAGGCTCGCCCTTCAAGGGCGGCGGCCTGCCGGGGCCGTGGGCGGTGGTGGTGGACGGTAACGACAACGTGTGGGTCAGCAATTTCGCGATGCCCGCGAGCCCGATCGTGCAGTTGTGCGGCGTGCGCACCGAGCACTGCCCGCCCGGCATGAAGACCGGCGACCAGATTTCGCCGCCGGGCGGCTACGGCGGCGGTGGGTTGCAGTTGCAGACCGACATCGCCGTTGGCCCGGCGGGAGACGTTTGGGCCATGAACAACTGGCAGGACATCGATAGCTGCTATCCCGGCGCCACCGAAGCGCTGTCGACGCGCTGTGGCGGGCAGGGCGTGGTGATCTTCTTCGGCATGGCCAAGCCGGTGCGCGCGCCGCAGATCGGGCCGGCGCGGCCTTACTGATGCAATGACTCAAGCCGGCATTCCGGGTGAACGACGACGAACCACAGCGGAGAACGCAAAAATGGACCAGATGAAAGCGACGTTGACAACATCGGCGTTGCTTGTCACCGCGCTGACCGCGGGCGCATTGCTCGCGGCGGCGCCCGCGCACGCCGAAATGAGCGCCGAGGAACTGGCGAAGCTCGCGCAGAATCCAGTCGGCAACCTGATCAGCCTGCCGTTCCAGAACAACACCAATCTCAACTTCGGGCCGGAGAAGGGTACGCAAAACGTGCTCAACATCCAGCCGGTGATTCCGATCTCGGTGAACGACGACTGGAACGTCATCACCCGCACGATCATCCCGATAATCTCGATGCCGTCGCTCTATCCGGGGGACGACCGCACCAACGGCATCGGTGACATTCAATTCACCGCGTTTCTGTCTCCGGCTCATCCCGGCGAGTGGATCTGGGGCGTCGGGGCGATTGCCCAGTTGCCGACCAACAGCAACGAGGAACTGGGCAACGACAATTGGGGCCTGGGACCTTCGTTCGTGCTGCTCCACCTCGACAAGGGTAATCCTTGGGTGTACGGGGTGTTGGTCAACAATGTCTGGTCGCTCACCAGCGACCAGCAGGGC
>JBATNZ010000012.1:0-27856 GCA_049290615.1 Candidatus Contendibacter sp. | reverse complement strand
TGTATGTCTCCCGCAAAGCGTGGGAACTGCCTTTCGCGACCCAGCCCGGTTTCGCCGACCTGCTCTGGCGCGACGAGCGCTGGCGGTTGTTCGCGCTGTATGTTGGCGACCGCATCGTTCAGGTCGCGCAGCCGGCGCGGCTGCGGTTGCGAATGAGCGCCGACGTTGCCCTGCGCAATCTCGCGCCATTCCTGCTGCTGTTGCCGGGCATGGCCCTCGTCATCTGGTTCGGGGTCGGCGCCGGCCTGCGGCCGCTGCATCGCCTCGCCGCCGACCTTCAGCAGCGCCAGTCGGGAGCGCTGGAACCGGTGGCGGCGGAGCGCTTGCCAGCGGAAATCACGCCGCTGGTCCACGCCCTCAACGAGCTGCTGGCGCGGCTGGCGCACACTCTCGACGCCCAGCGCCAGTTCATCGCCGACGCCGCCCACGAACTGCGCACCCCGCTGGCCGCGGTGCGGCTCCAGACCGAAATCGCGCAACGGGCCACGGACGACGCGGAACGGGCCGGAACGCTGGACGCGTTGCGCGCCGGCCTCATCCGCGCCTCGCATCTGGTCGAACAATTGCTAGCCATGGCCCGGTTGGACGCCGCGCCCGCCACGGAGTCGGTCGAACCGGTCGATCTGCTGGACCTGGCCAAACGGGTCGTCGCCGAGTCCGCGCCCATCGCCGACGACCGCCATCTCGATTTGGGCCTGCTGCCCAGCGATGCGGCCACCGTCGCCGGCGATCCGGGCGAGTTGCGCATCCTGTTGGGCAATCTGGTGGAGAACGCTTTGCGCTACACACCAACCGGTGGGCGGGTGGATGTCCAGATCCAATCGATGGGGAACGAGGCGGTGCTGACCGTGAGCGACACCGGGCCGGGCATTCCGGCGGCGGAACGGGCGCGGGTGTTCGACCGGTTTTATCGCGGCGCTGGCGCCTCCGCGCCCGGCAGCGGGTTGGGGCTGGCCATCGTCAAACGCATCGCCGACCGCCACCGGGCCAGCATTCGCCTGGAGGACGCCGAACCGGGCCAGGGGTTGCGGGTGATCGTCCGGTGGCCGGTCACCACCAGTTGAACAACGGCCCGTTGCACAGGACAAAATAGCTCACAAGCGGCGGCTGATGATCTTTCAGAAATTAATCGGGTATTTTTTCCCCTCCTTGAATAAGGAGGGGTGGCGCGTAGCGCCGGGGTGGTTTGATCCAGGCGGTGACTACCCAATTATTTTGTTGAAGATCATGAGCACACCCCGTTCTACATGCGGGCCGCTAAAGCACATCACCGGACTGGCCATCCTGGCGGATGGCCGCGACGACCGTTTCTGAACGCGACGGCGCGGCGCGTGGTCCGAATATCCGGGTAACCTGTCCAGCCCGCCGCGCCCGACCGCTTCTCCGCTCGGGCGCGACATGAGGAGCGATGAGATGAGCGCCATCCAGCACCTGATTTCGCCCAAGACCAGCGATGTGGGTTTTCCGGTCCAGCGGCTGCTGCCCGCCGCCGAGGTTCCGTCGGTTGGTCCCTTCGTGTTTTTCGACCACATGGGTCCCGCGCAATTTGCCCGCGTGGGGACAGTGGGCGACGTGCGCCCGCACCCCCACATTGGCTTGGCCACGGTCACCTACTTGTACTCGGGCGCGATGATGCACCGCGACAGCCTGGGCTACGTTCAGCGCATCGAGCCGGGCGCCATCAACCTGATGGCGGCCGGGCGAGGCATCGTCCATTCGGAACGGGTGCCGGCCGATATCCGGGCCGACCAGATTCCGGTACACGGCATCCAGATCTGGCTTGCCCTGCCGGCGGCCTCCGAGGAAATGGCGCCGGCGTTCCATCACTACCCGGCGGAATCGCTCCCCGCATTCGCGGTGGAGGGCGTGTCGCTGCGGCTGCTGATCGGTGCGGCGTTCGGTCTGGTTTCCCCCGTCATCGCCTATTCGTCCACGTTCCAGGCCGATGTAGAACTGGTGGCGGGCGCCACACTGGAGCTGCCGCCGGATTATCCGGAACGCGGGGTGTATCTGGCAGGGGGGCGGCTGCGCGTGGCGGGAACCCCGCTCGAACCCGGCCATTTAGCAGTCTTGACGCCCGGCCGACCGGTGCAACTGGAGGCCGAAGCTGCCGCCCGCCTGATGGTGTTCGGCGGCGAACCGCTGGAGAGCCGACGCTTCATCTACTGGAATTTCGTGGCCCGCGGCCGGGAACGCATCGAAATCGCCAAGGCCGACTGGGCGGCGGGGCGATTCACCCCGGTTCCGGGCGAAACCGAATTCATTCCCCCGCCGTGGCGGCAGTGACCGGAGCGGTCGGCACCCGCCGGGAGGGTGCTGTCCCTGCCGGGTCGTGGGAACTCTGGCCGATCCGCTGTGTTCCCCTCAGCCATCGCAGTACGCCGCTGACGGCTCAAACGACGAAGCCCGATCAGAGGGAGTCCGCAAACATTTGGACCGCCGCCAAATACGGCCGCCATCCCACGGCAAAGATCGTATTGTGGTCGGCGTCTGGAATCCGTAGCAGACGCTTGTCCGGGGCGGGACTGGTGTCGTACAGGGACTGGCCATCAGCGAAGGGGATGATGTGGTCGTATTCCGCATGGATAATCAGCGTGGGTTTGGCAAAGGTCCGAATCTTGTCCAGTTGCCGGAAGCCCCGGTTCTCTTCGAACCCCAGTGCGGCGAGATCGACCCCGAGCCGGCGCAGCAGTGGCCCGGTGTGGGCGAACCCGCTTTCGAGGATGAGTCCGGCGATGGTCTCGGGATGATGGCGGGCCAATTCCAGGGCCGGAGCGCTGCCCAGCGAGCGCCCCATGACGATCAGCGGCCCGGCATGGCCTTGGCGGCTCAACTCGCTGGCGACAAAGCCAAGGACGGCGTGACTGTCGGCCAGCATCGCCGATGCGGTCGGCCGGCCGGTGGACCGGCCATAGCCGCGATAATCGACCACCACGAAATTGATCCGGCGCCGGGCGTACAACGCTCCGAGGTCGTCGTAGTCCTCGGCAATCTCGCCGTTGCCGTGAAAGAACAGGAGATTCATCGCCTCGGAATCGGCCTGATGGCAGCGCGCCCCGACCACCACCCCCGCCGCGACCGGAATTCGCAACTCGTGAACGTTGGTCTGGGAACCCGCACCGTAACCCGGACGGGGATGAAACAAACCGGCGAGCACCTCGGGTTTATCGAGCAGCGAATAGTCGTCGGCCAGTCGGTCGGCAGGCATGAGCGTCTCTCTCGGCGGGGCTTGGGCAGACGGTCACGCGAACAGCGCGTGGCCGAGCGTGCGGATTGCGATGCCGACGCCGGCGCCCAGGGCGGCGGGCTTCCAGATCCCGGCGACGCGACGGCCGGCCGACACCATTGTTACTTGGTGCGGATGATGACGGCGGCAATGTTCTTGGTTGCGATAACGGCATCGTAAAACTCCTTGCCACTCAGTTCGCTCAATTGCACCAGCGAACCATTCACGTCCTTAACCGTCCCGCTAAGGTCTTCGCCCGATCCCAGGCGGATCGTCACCTTCTTGCCTTTCTGGGCTGTGAGCACTTTATCGACTGTATCGTCCTGGTTGAGGGTCAGCGGATCGGCGGTCGCGGTGATGGATGCGGTCAGGATTCCTCCCAGCAGGATGGCGATCACGGTGTTGTTCATGGTCAGGCTCTCTTGGCGGCGCATGGCTGCGGCAGTTGTTTAACCAATTCTACCTTGTCAGATTTATCTGATTGATTTTTATATGAATGAGCAAAGATAATACAAGCTTTATCAAGATACAAGGTAGCGCGTAATCATTCAGTCCTCTCTCCCCTTGTCAAGGGGGAGAGGGCTAGGGGGAGAGGGTAAGTCTTTGAAACTGCGGCCCTCACCCCCAACCCCTCTCCCGCAAGCGGGCGAGGGGAGTGAACGGTTACCATGAGCTTTTATGAGCGGTTCGGTGGCCATTTCCGCCATTGGGCTGTCCAACAACCCGCCGAGGCCTTGCAGCGGTCCGCCGGGAAGTGGAGACCCCGACCGAGATCAAGTACAGTCTCGGCAACGCCCCGGCCCCTCGGCTGGCGTTCGTGCAAGGGCAACGCTATTGGATCGAGCGCGCCTTGCGGCAGGGCAAACAGGATGTGGGGCCGGGGGATTACCAGGTCCGGGGGTGCGCGGCCGGCGCCTCCAGCAGACATCCAGCGGATTTTGGAGGTCAATCATCATTAGGGCGAACCGGTCTCAGCTATCTGGAATCCATATCGAGCCAAGGTGTTTATGAAAATACCCCGAAGAATGAAGCCGTTGGTTGACGAAGGTCTGGTTGATGAGGTCATCAGTCAGTTAAAAAGCGGTAAAGAAGCGCAAGTCTATGTGGTGCGCTGTGGCGACGCGATCCGGTGTGCCAAAGTCTACAAGGAAGCCCACCAGCGCAGTTTCAAGCAAGCCGTTCAGTATCAGGAAGGCCGAAAGGTTCGCGGTAGCCGCCGCGCCCGCGCCATGGCCCAGCGGACCCGTTATGGGCAAAAAGAACAGGAGGCCGCCTGGCTTCACGCGGAAGTGGACGCTTTATATCAGCTCGCCGCCGCCGGGGTGCGGGTACCCGCGCCCTTGGGTTTTGTGGAGGGCGTCCTGCTGATGGAGTTGGTCGTGGACGCGGATGGCCATCCCGCGCCCCAGCTCCATGAACTCACCTTGACCGGCGCGCAGGCGCGGGAGTACCACCGCCATCTGATTGCCGAGGTGGTGCGGATGCTCTGCGTTGGCCTGATCCACGGCGACTTGTCGGAGTTCAACATCCTGGTTGATTCGCAAGGCCCGGTGATTATCGACTTGCCCCAAGCGGTGAATGCCGCGGCCAACAACAGCGCCCGCATGATGCTGGAGCGGGATGTCGCCAACATGACCGCTTATTTCGGCCGTTTTGCCCACGAGCTCCAGACGGCCGACTACGGTAAAGAGATCTGGGCGCTTTATCAGCACGGCAACCTCTCTCCCGGTGTTGAATTGACCGGACGCTTTGAGCGCAGCGCCGTGGCGGCCGATGTCGAGGAGGTGATGCGGATCATTGGGGATGCCCGAGAAGAGGCCGTGGCGCGCTACGCCGGGGTCGCGGACGCATTAGAGAGGGCCTAGACCCGATCCCTCGGGTTTTTGACCCTCGCACCATTGGCGCCCGACGCGCTCACCGCCGGCCCGACCCTGTTGACTCGCGATGCGCGGCGCTATCGCAGCTATTTTCTCGAATTGAGTCTGATCGCCCCCGAACACGGCCAGCATGAAGAACAGCCTCAAAATCATCCTCGCCACCGTCGTTCTCGCGCTCGGCGGGGCGGCGGTTTACCGGTTATATCCGTGGTCGGAGGCGGTGCCAGGTCAATCGGCGCGCGCCGCGCCGTCGGCGCCGGTCACGGTTGCTCGCGCCGCTATCCAGGACGTGCCGCTGGTGTTGGAGATCGTCGGCCGGGCGGAAGCCTACGACAGCGTCACCCTCAAGGCGCGGGTGGATGGTCAGGTGGCGGCGCTGCCTTTCGTGGAGGGACAGACGGTCGCGGCGGGCGAGGTCCTGGCGCGGCTCGATCCGGCCGATTTCGATGCCCGCCTGCGACTGGCCGAGGCGAACCTGGCCCGCGACCAGGCGCAACTGGCCAAGGCGCGGCTGGACGTGGACCGCTATCTGTCCCTGAAAAATCGCGCGTTCGTGTCCGAGCAGCAGGTGGCGGAGGCCCGCGCGAACGCCGACGCCCTGGCGGCCACGGTGCGCGCCGACCAGGCGGCCATCGAGTCCGCCCGCTTGCAGCGGAGTTACGCCACGATTCAAGCCCCGTTCGCCGGCGTCGTCGGCGCCAGGCTGGTCTCGCCCGGCGCGACGGTCAAGGCCAACGACACCGCGCTGGCGGTACTGAATCGGGTGCGGCCGCTCTACGTGAGCTTCGCGGTCCCCGAACGTTATCTGCCGCGCCTGCGCGTGGCCTTGCGGACGGGAGGGTTGCCAGTGACGGTCGCCGTGCCGGGCGACGGCGGCCGGCGGTTTCCGGGCGAGGCGCGCTTTCTCGATAACGCCGTCGACCCGACTACCGGCGCCATCCAGATGAAGGCCACGATAGCCAACGACGCCGAGGCGCTCACTCCGGGGCAGTTCCTGAACGTCAGTCTCACCCTGGAGGTGATTGCCGGCGCGGTGACCGTGCCCACGGAAGCGGTACAGCAGGGACCGGGGGGAAGCTTCGTCTTCGTGGTCAAGCCGGATGGAACCGTTGAGGCCCGGCCCGTCGTCGTGACCTTGAGACAAGGCGAGATGGCGGTGATCGGCCAAGGGTTGCGGGACGGCGAAACCGTGGTCACCGACGGTCAGTTGCGGCTGTCGCCTGGAGCGAAGGTCCAGGTCAAGGCCGGCGGCGGCTGAAGGAACCGGCGTGCAACTGTCCGAATTGTGCATCCGCCGCCCGGTGATGACCACGCTGCTGATGGCGGCGTTCCTGATCTTCGGCGTGCTCGCCTATCGCGCGCTACCGGTCAGCGAACTGCCCAGCGTCGATTTCCCCACCATTTCGGTGTCCGCCTCCCTGCCGGGCGCCTCGCCGGAGACCATGGCCGCGGCGGTGGCGACCCCGCTGGAAAGCCAGTTTTCGACCATCGCCGGCCTGGATTCGATGACCTCGACCAGCGCCCAGGGCTCGACCTCGATCACCCTGCAATTCTCGCTCGACCGCAACATCGACGCCGCCGCCCAGGACGTGCAGTCGGCCATCTCCACGGCCTTGCGCCAATTGCCGGCGGACATGCCGGCGCCGCCCTCGCTGCGCAAGGTCAATCCGGCCGATTCGCCCATCTTTTACATCGTCATGTTGTCGCCGACCCTGCCTCTGTCGGTGGTGAACGAATACGCGGAAACCCTGCTGGCCCAACGCCTCTCCACCCTCACCGGAGTGGCGCAGGTACGGGTGTTCGGTTCGCAGAAGTTCGCGGTGCGGGTGCGGGCCGACCCCGATCAACTGGCGGCGCGCGGCATCGGCCTGGACGAGTTGCGGACGGCGATTGCGCAAGGCAACGTCAACCAGCCGGTCGGGACGTTCGATGGATCACGGCAAAGCATCGCGATCAAGACCAACGGCCAGTTGGAAACCGCCGCCGCCTACGGTTCGCTGATCGTCGCCTATCGCAACGGCGCGCCGGTGCGTCTGAACGAAGTGGCGACCCCACTGGACAGCGTCGAGAACGACAAAATCGCCAGTTGGTACGTGGACCGGCGCGCCATCGTGCTGGCGGTGCAGCGGCAACCGGGCGCCAACACCGTTGCCACCGTGGACGCCATCAAGCAGGTCTTGCCGGCGTTTCAGGCCAAGCTGCCGGCCTCCATCGAACTCAAGGTGCTGTACGACCGCAGCCAATCCATCCGCGAGTCCATTCACGACGTGCAGTTCACCCTGGTGCTGGCGGGCGTTCTGGTGGTCCTGGTCATTTTGCTGTTCCTGCGCAACCTGTCGGCGACTCTCATCCCCAGCCTGGCCTTGCCGATCTCGATCATCGGCACCTTCGCGGCGATGCAGGTTCTCGGCTACAGCCTCGACAACCTGTCGCTGTTGGCGCTGACGCTCTCGGTGGGGTTCGTGGTGGACGACGCCATCGTGATGCTGGAAAACATCGTCCGCCACATCGAGCGGGGCGAAACACCGTTTCAAGCTGCGATCACCGGATCGCGCGAAATCGGCTTCACCATCCTCTCCATGACGCTGTCGCTGATTGCGGTGTTTATCCCGGTGCTGTTCATGGGCGGGATCGTGGGACGACTGTTGCACGAGTTCGCGGTCACCATCTGCGCCGCGATCCTGGTATCCGGCCTGGTCTCGCTCACCCTGACCCCGATGCTGTGCAGCCGCTATCTGCGACACAGCGACCCCCAGGCGCACAACCGGGTTTATCAGGTGTTCGAACGCTTCTTCACCGGCCTGCTGCGGGGTTACGAACGCAGTTTGCGCTGGACCATGGCGCGACCGCGCGGCGTCGTGGCGCTGTTCGTGTTCACCGTGGTGGCTACCGTGGTGCTGTTCGATCGGGTGCCCAAGGGTTTTCTGCCCAGCGGCGACACCGGCCAGATCACGGCCTTCACCGAAGGCGCCCAGGATGCTTCCTTCGCGGCCATGGTCGAACGCCAGCGGGCGGTGGCGGCGATTCTCGCCCAGGACCCGAATGTCGAGGCGTTCATGTCATCCGTCGGCGCCGGCGGCCCGCGGCCCACCGCCAACACCGGCACCTTCTTCATCCACCTCAAACCCCGGCAGGCGCGGAGCCTGTCCGCCGACGGGGTGATTCAGGCGCTGCGCCCGAAACTGGCGGGGGTGCCGGGCATCAATGTCTATCTGCAAAACCCGCCACCGATCCGCATCGGTGGCCAGATCACGGCGGCGCAATATCAGTACACGCTCCAGGACACCGACCTGAACGAACTGTATCGATGGACCGATACCCTGCTCGGCCGCATCCGCCAACTGCCCGGCTTCGTCGATGTCACCAGCAACCTCAACAACCAAAGTCCGGCGCTGGCGCTGGAGGTGGACCGGGACAAGCTGGCCGCGCTCGGTCTAAGCTTCGGCCAGGTGGAAGATACCCTGCAAAGCGCCTTCGGCGCCCGGCAGATTTCCACCATCTACGGCGCCACCAATCAGTATCGAGTCATTCTCGAACTCGCGCCCGAGTTTCAGGCCGATCCGGCGATGCTGGCGCGGCTCCACGCGCGCTCCGCCAATGGGACGCTGGTATCCCTGGACACCGTGGTCTCGGTCACCCGCAAGACCCAGGCACTGACCGTGAATCACCAGGGGCAACTGCCCTCGGTCACGATTTCCTTCAACCTGTTGCCGGGCGTGTCGCTCGGCGAGGCGGTGGACCGGATCAAGGCGCTCGAAAGCGAACTGCGCCTGCCGGTATCGCTGACCACCAGCCTGCAGGGCACCGCCCAGGCGTTCCAGACCTCGCTGCAGGGGCTGGGTGTGCTGTTGCTGGTCGCGGTGCTGGTGGTGTACATCGTGCTCGGCATTTTGTACGAGAGCTTCATCCATCCGCTCACCATCCTGTCGGGGCTGCCATCGGCGGGCTTGGGCGCACTGTTGACCCTGCTGCTGTTCAAGGTGGATCTCAGTCTCTACGCCTTCGTCGGCGTCATCATGCTGGTGGGCATCGTCAAGAAAAACGCCATCATGATGATCGACTTCGCCCTCGACCGGCAGCGCAACGAGGGGGTAGCGCCCGCCGAGGCCATTTTCCAGGCTTGCCTGATCCGCTTCCGGCCGATCATGATGACCACGATGGCGGCGCTGGTGGGAACTTTGCCCATCGCCCTGGGCTGGGGCGCGGGCGCCGAGCTGCGCCGCCCGCTGGGGCTGGCGGTGGTCGGCGGCCTGCTGTTGTCGCAACTGCTGACGCTCTATCTCACCCCGGTGATTTATCTCTATCTGGATCGGTTGGTGACGCGCGGATCGTCCATCCACGGGAAGCTCGGCGAAACCCTCTGAAAACATGACCGGCAGCCCCGATCAAACCGTGCTGTTCGACCTGGGCTTCATCCGCATCCCGATGGTCTGTGTCGGCGGGGAGCCGCCGGCGGTAGTGTCAACAATGGATTCTTCGTTATCATCCCCAGGCATGAATCCAGTCGCGGGGCGTGCGCCCTGCAAAATTTCCGTTCCAGAGGTGACGACATGGCTGGTGGTTGGGGTTGCCCACATGAGTTCAACGGTATTTGCCAGCATGTCCAGGATCGACCCTGCGATCCCGGCATGAAGGGTTGTGTATTGGCCGGGCGGTTCCGCTTCAGCAACGAAGCCAAGAACCGGCCGCCACGACCAGCACGGGATGGCGGCGGCAAGCCCGATCCGGGCCGCCGCGGAGTGAAATGAGTCTTGTTGGATGGGCTTAGGTATCGAGCTTCTTTGCGCATACCATAAGCGGTATGCCAACTTTGGCTCAGGGACGACGCCAACCATGACGGAGGTGACACATGCGTGAGGAGCACCCGACCAGAAACCGGTCGACGCTGTATCTGGTTTACGCTACACCACTGACCAGTGGCCCGACCGTCGAGGATACGGTGGCGGCCGGCGATGAGGACGATGCCTACCGGAAAGCGCGGGAACTGTATCCGCGTGATCGCTACAACGTGACGGTTTATCTGCAATCCGCCGATGACGACTAAAACAACTCTCTCCGTAAGTCCGCCGGGCGTGAACCGGTCCGTGTGGATCGCCGCCGTCCTGGCCACCGGCGCTCTGTTGCTGGTGGCGTCGCTGGCCGGATGCGCTGACGCATCCAAGCCCAAGCCGGTCGCCGCCCTCCAGTCCTCCGGTGCGTTGAGCGAGAAAGCCAAGCAGGAACAGCAGCAAGCCATCCTCAAGGTCCGCAACCAGACCCTGAGACAGATCTACAAGCTAAAACCGACAGCTCAAACCGAGGTCGAGCAGGCCGCCGGCTACGGTGTGTTCGAGATCAACGGTCTGAACGCCGTGCTGGCCGAAACCCACGGTCGTGGCGTGGTTTTCGACCGGCGCGGTAAAGCCACCTACATGCAACTGGCCCGGACCGATGTCCAGCCCGGGACCACGGTTCTTCCCTACCGGCAGGTACTGGTGTTCCGTGATCCGAAGAAATTGAACGGTTTCGTCGCATCGGGATCGCCGGCCGACGCTTCCAGCGATCCCAGCATCAAGGTCTACCGGCTGAACGAAAAGGGCGTATCGGTCCAGGCCGACTGGGGCGCCCGCTATTTTCGGGATCCAGATCTGAACTAGCCGCTTTATAAGGTTAAAGATCAAGCCGTTGCCTGGCCGGGTTGGTATCCGCTGGCAAGCCCGCTATGATTAATACCAGGTAACTTTCACCCACCCTCATCCTTACGACGGGAGGCGGCGTTGCGGCACGCGCTGGGATTGTGGCTGTTCTGCCTGGGACTCTGGCTGTTGCTGTCGGGCCATTTCACCGCCCCGCTGTTGCTGGCCTTTGGCGCGTTTTCCTGCGCGCTGGTGGTGTGGATCGCCCGGCGGGTCGAGGCAAACGATCCCGAGAAGCACACGGCGTCCTGGCGGTGGTGGAGTCCGCGAGCCATCGCTTACTGGCCCTGGCTGCTGTGGCAAATCGTGCTTGCCAACCTCGATGTCGCCAAACGCATTCTCGATCCCCAACTACCGATCAGCCCGGTGATGATTCGCCTGCGACCGAGCCAGCGCAGCGACTGGGGCCGGGTGATTTACGCTCATTCGATCACCCTGACTCCGGGCACGGTGACCACCGACCTTCTCGACGGCGACGTCCTGGAAGTCCACGCCCTGACCCGGGAAGCGGCCGAAAGCCTGCGCGGGGGTGACATGGACCGGCGCGCCACCGAACTGGAAAGGAGGGTGTAATGTTCGCGGCCGCGACGCTCGGCGTTCTGGTCTGCATGGCGCTGGCGTTGGCCAGCGCCATGCTCGGCCCCACCGTCTACGACCGCATCCTGGCGGTCAACGTGTTCGGCACCCTGACCGTGCTGATCATCGCCGTGCTGGGGTTCATGAGCGGCCGCCCCGACTTCCTCGACATCGCCCTGGTCTACGCCCTGATCAATTTCATCAGCACCATTACGGTGCTCAAGTTCATTCGTTACGGCGACCTGGGCTGGCCGCGCAACATGCCCGACGAACCACAGGATGATTTGTGATGGACCTACTGATCGATCTGCTGAGTGGGCTGGCGTTGCTCGGCGGCGTGCTGTTCGCGCTGATCGGCGGCGTTGGCCTGCTGCGCCTGCCGGATTTCTACACCCGCCTGCATGCGGCCGGTGTCACCGACACCCTTGGCGTTGGCCTGATCCTGTTGGGTTTGATGCTACAGGCGGGCTGGACCCTGGTCACCGTCAAGCTGCTGCTGATTCTATTGTTGCTCTGGTTCACCGGCCCCATCGCCGCCCATGCCCTGGTCCGGGCGGCATTGTCCGATCCCGGGAA
Organism: Candidatus Contendibacter sp.; assembly: GCA_049290615.1. Classification (GTDB taxonomy): domain Bacteria; phylum Pseudomonadota; class Gammaproteobacteria; order Competibacterales; family Competibacteraceae; genus Contendibacter. The sequence goes on along the minus strand of JBATNZ010000012.1, from coordinate 15,926 downwards.
CCCGCGCCCGATCCTGCGGGAGGAGACGCCGCCATCGAAACCCTAGTCGATATCGTCCTGCTCAGTTTGCTGGTCATCACCGCCGTGGTCGCGATCCGCCTGCAAGATCTGTTCGCGGTGGTGATGCTGTTCGGCATCTACAGCCTGGTGTCCGCCAGCCTGTTTGTGGTGCTGGACGCCGTGGACGTGGCGTTCACCGAAGCCGCGGTCGGCGCGGGGGTAGCCACCGTGTTCATGCTGGGCACCCTGGCGCTCACCACCAGCCGCGAAAAAACCCCGATCACCCGCTCGCCGTGGCTACCGCTGGTCGTGGTGACCATCACCGGCGCGGCGCTGGTTTATGGCACCTGGGATCTCCCGGGCTACGGCGATCCCGCCAATCCCGTCCATCGGCAGGTGGCGCCGCGCTATCTCGAGGATTCGCCCCGGGAGATCGGCATTCCCAATACCGTGTCCGCGGTGCTGGCCAGCTACCGTGGTTACGACACTCTCGGCGAGACCACCGTGGTGTTCACCGCCGCCGTCGGCGTCCTGGTGCTGATCGGCGGGGCGCGGCGGCGGCGCCGTTCCGGCCCGGACGAGCCGCGATGAAGCAGTATCCGATTCCACGCCTGTCCACCAAGGCGCTATTGCCGCTGATTCTGCTGTTCGCGCTGTATGTCCAGTTCCACGGCGATTATGGGCCGGGCGGCGGTTTTCAGGCCGGCGTGATCTTCGGCGCGGGTTTCATTCTCCATGCGTTGATCTACGGCCTGCGCGACGCGCGCCAACTCCTGCCGCCCTGGCTGTTGCGGGTCGGCATGTCCTTGGGCGTCCTGCTCTACGCCGGGGTCGGCGTTGCCGGGCTGCTGCTGGGCGGCGCCTACCTCGATTACGGGGTGCTGAATGCCCACGATCCGGTAAGCGGCCAGCATCTGGGGATTCTGCTGGTGGAACTGGGGGTCGGCATCACCGTGGCGGCGGTCATGGTTTCCATTTTCCATGCCTTTGCCGGCAGGGGACGCTAGTGCGGATCCTGGGCCTGTTCAACTACTGGATTTTCATCGTACTGATGATGTGCGGCTTCTACGCGGTCATCTCGCGGAGCAACCTGGTCAAGAAGCTGGTGGGCCTGAACATCTTCCAGACCGCAGTGTTCATCCTCTACATCAGCATGGGCAAGATCATCGGCGGCACCGCGCCCATTCTGGTAGCCGACCCGGCGACGGTGTACAGCAACCCGTTGCCGCATGTGCTGATTCTCACCGCCATCGTCGTCGGCATCGCCACCACGTCGCTCGGTCTGGCGCTGGTGGTGCGTATCCAAGAGGCCTACGGGACCATCGAGGAAGACGAAATTAACGCCCAGGACAACGACGAAGCCCTGTGATCGCTCATCTTCCCGCCCTTCAGGTCGTCGTCCCCCTCATTGCGGCGCCGCTGTGCGCCCTGTTGCCCGCCGGTCGAGCGGTCTGGCTGCTGGCCTTGACCACGAGCGGGTTGGCGCTGCTGATTGCCGCCCTGCTGCTGGACCAGGTACTGGCGGTTGGCCCGATCTCCTACGCCATGGGCGGTTGGCCGGCGCCCTGGGGCATCGAATATCGGGTGGACGCGCTCAACGCCTACCTGCTGTTGATCGTGACGGCGATTGGGACTGCGGTGATGGCTTTCGCCCGGCCCATCGTCGAGCGCCGCATCCGCCTGCCCGAGAGCAAGCAGCCGTGGTTCTACACCGCCTATCTGCTGTGCCTGACCGGCCTGCTGGGGATGACCATCACCGGCGACGCCTTCAACGTCTTCGTCTTCCTGGAAATCTCGTCGCTGTCCAGCTACGTGTTGATCAGCATCGGCCGCGACCGCCGCGCGCTGACCGCCGCCTATCAATACCTGATCATGGGCACCATCGGCGCCACTTTCATCCTGATCGGTATCGGCCTGCTGTACGTGATGACCGGCACTCTCAACATGGCGGATCTGGCCGCGCGCCTCCCAGCAGTGGCCGACACCCGCACCGTGCGCGCCGCCTTCGCTTTCCTGACCATCGGCGTCAGCCTCAAGCTGGCGCTGTTTCCGCTCCACCTGTGGCTGCCCAACGCCTACGCCCATGCCCCCTCGGCCGTGACCGCCTTCCTGGCGGCCACCGCGACCAAGGTGGCGGTGTACGTGCTGCTGCGGTTTTTCTTCACCGTTTTCGGCCCCCGGTTCTCGTTCGAGACCATGCGGCTGGAGGTCATCCTGCTGCCGCTGGCTCTGGTGGGAATTTTCAGCGCCTCGGTGGTGGCGGTTTTCCAGACCAACGTCAAGCGGATGCTGGCCTATTCCAGTATCGCCCAGATCGGCTACATGATCCTGGGCATCAGCCTGGTGTCGGTCACCGGCCTGACGGCGGGCATCGTCCATCTGTTCAACCATGCCTTGATCAAGGGGACGTTGTTCATGGCGCTCGGGTGCGTGTCGTTCCAGGTCGGCGCCGCCAGGCTGGACCGCATGGCCGGGGTTGGCCGGGCGATGCCCTGGACCATGGGCGCCTTCGTGATCGGCGGTCTGAGCCTGATCGGGGTGCCGCTGACGGCGGGGTTTGTCAGCAAGTGGTATCTGATTCTGGGCACGCTGGAAAAAGGCTGGTGGCCGGTGGCGGGGCTGGTGCTGGTCAGCTCGCTGCTGGCGGTGATTTATATCTGGCGGGTGGTCGAGGTGGCCTACTTCAAACCGGCGCCGGAAGGGCAGATCGTGCGCGAGGCGCCGTTGGCGCTGCTGATTCCGACTTGGACGCTGGCCTTGACCAATCTCTATTTCGGACTGGATACCTCGCTGAACGCGGGGGTGGCTCGATTGGCGGCGCAGAGTCTGTTGGGGGTGACGCCGTGAGTCCCGAGGTCGCCGTGTTACTGGCGCTGTTCATTCCGTTGGCAAGCGCATTTTTCATCGCCGCCAATGACGACCGTCCCAACTGGCGCGAGGGCGCGACCCTGCTGGCGTCGGTGCTGTTGCTCGGCGTCGTGTTCTCCCTGCTGCCGGCGGTACTGGCCGGCGCGCGTCCGACGGTGGATTTGCTGCCGTTCGCGCCGGGTTTGCCGCTGCGGCTGAGCGTGGAGCCGCTGGGCATGACCTTCGCCTGCGTGGCGGCGCTGCTGTGGCCGCTGAATTCGCTCTATTCCATCGGCTACATGCGTGGCAACCAGGAGCAGCACCAGACCCGGTTCTACGTCTGCTTCGCCGTCGCCATCGCCACCACTATCGGTATCGCCTTCGCCGGCAATCTGCTGACCCTGTTTATTTTCTACGAAGCACTGACACTTTCGACCTATCCACTGGTTACCCATAAGGGCACGCCGGAAGCCATGCGGGCGGGACGGCTGTATTTCGGCATCCTGCTGGGCACCTCGATGGGTTTGTTGCTGCCGGCCATCGTCTGGACCTGGGCCGTCGCCGGTACGCTGGATTTCACTCCCGGCGGCATTCTGGCCGGAAGGGTGGAAGGTCCGGCCGTGGCCATCCTGCTGGCGCTGTACATGTTCGGGATCGGCAAGGCCGCGCTGATGCCGTTCCACCGCTGGCTGCCAGCGGCGATGGTGGCGCCGACTCCGGTCAGCGCGCTGCTTCATGCCGTGGCAGTGGTGAAAGCCGGGGTGTTCGCGGTGATGAAGGTGGTGGTCTATGTGTTCGGCACCGACTTCCTGAGCGCCACCGGTTCCTCGCAGTGGTTGATGTGGGTGGCCGCCCTCACCGTGTTGCTCGCCTCCTGCGTGGCCATGACTCAGGACAATCTCAAGGCCCGGCTGGCGTACTCGACCATCAGCCAGTTGAGCTACGTGGTGCTGGGCGCGGCGCTGGCGACTTCGATGGGAGTGATCGGCGGTTCGATGCAGATCGTGATGCACGCCATGGGCAAGATCACCCTGTTCTTCTGCGCCGGCGCCATTTACACCGCCACCCACAAGACCGAGGTCAGCCAACTGGATGGGCTGGGCCGGGTGATGCCGTTCACCTTTGGCGCCTTCCTGATCGGCGCCCTCAGCATCGTCGGCCTGCCGCCGCTGGGCGGGTCGTGGAGCAAGTGGTATCTGTTGGCGGGTACCGCCGACGCCGGCCAGTGGACCATGATGACAGTGCTGATGATCAGTTCGCTGCTGAACGTGGCTTATCTGCTGCCAGTGGCGGCGCGGGGGTTTTTTTTGTCGGAGAACTCGAACTACCCCGGCGCTTCGCGCCACCCCTCCTTGTCCAAGGAGGGGAACATGCGGGAACCGAACTTGGAGGGGAATGATGACCCTGCCTGGACCGGCATCCGCGAGGCGCCGCTGGCCTGCGTCGCGCCGCTGTGCCTGACCGCCCTGGGCTGCATCCTGCTGTTTTTCCACGCCGATGCTCTTTATGCGCTGCTCGCGCCGATCACCACCCGTTGAGAAGCAATCATGGCCGATCCATCGCCTTCCACCGACCAGCCGGAAAAAAAGGACTGGCTCGATGACCGGCGCAACGTCAACAAACTGATCGGGATACTGGTCGCGGTCTGCGTCGCGCTGGTGATCGTGGATGCGTTCCATCACAAGCACGTTCACCTGGCGTTCGAAGAGTCGTTCCCGGTGTTCTATGGCGTCTACGGCTTTCTCGCCTATTGCGTGATCGTGCTGTCGGCCAAGGCATTGCGCCGGCTGCTGAAACGGGATGAGGATTACTATGATCGCTGAAGGACTCAATCCCGCCCTGATCCTCATTATCGGCGGCTTGCTGGCGCCACTGCTTGGCGGCCGGGTCCGCGCGGTCTACCTGCTGGCGCTGCCGTTGCTGGGCATCGTGCAACTGTGCGGCATGGACTACGGCGCCGGCGGCGTCATCCCGCTTTTCGAACTGAACCTGATCACGCTACGGCTGGACTCGCTGAGCTTCATCTTTGCGCTGATTTTTCTGGTGGCGTCGTGGTTGGGCGTGATCTATGCGCTGCACCAGCGGGACACGATGCAGGATGTCGCCGCCCTGGTGTACGCCGGAGCCGCCATCGGCGCAACCCTGGCCGGCGATCTGGTGACCCTGTTTATCTACTGGGAATTGACCGCTCTCAGTTCGGTGTTCCTGATCTGGGCGCGGCGCACCGAGCGGTCTCTCCAGGCCGGCTTGCGCTATCTGGTGATTCAGATCGGTTCGGGCGTGCTGCTGCTGGCCGGAGCGATCATTCACTCGCGGGTCACGGGGTCCACCGCCTTCGATCATCTGGGGCTGGATGCGCCTGGCGGGGTATTGATCTTTATCGCCTTCGGCATCAAGTGCGCCTTTCCGCTGCTGCACAACTGGCTGCAGGACGCTTATCCGCAGGCCACGGTCACCGGCGCCGTGGTGCTGTCGGCCTTCACCACCAAGCTGGCGGTCTACGCCTTGGCGCGCGGTTACGCCGGCACCGAAATCCTGATCTACATCGGCGCCACCATGACCGTGTTCCCGATCTTCTTCGCGGTAATCGAGAACGATCTCAGGAAGGTGCTCGCTTACAGTCTTAACAATCAGTTGGGCTTCATGGTGGTCGGCATCGGCATCGGCACCGAACTCGCGCTGAACGGCGCCGCCGCGCACGCCTTCTGCCACATTCTCTACAAGGCGCTGCTGTTCATGAGCATGGGCGCGGTGCTGTTTCGAGTCGGCACCATCAAGGCCTCGGAACTGGGCGGGCTGTACAAGTCCATGCCGCTCACGGCAGCGTGCTGCATCGTTGGGTCGCTATCGATCTCGGCGTTTCCATTGTTCAGCGGGTTTGTCTCCAAGGCGCTGATCATGACCGCCGTCCTGGAAGAACACCGTACCGTGGTCTGGCTGGTGCTGCTGTTCGCCTCGGCGGGCGTGCTGGACCATTCCGGCATCAAGATCCCGTTTTTCAGTTTCTTTTATCACGACAGCGGCAAGCGTTGCGTGGAAGCGCCCACGAACATGCTGATCGCGATGGGGATCACGGCGGCGCTGTGCGTGGCGCTGGGCCTGTTTCCGCAAGTACTGTTGTATCCCTTGCTGCCCCATGCGGTGGACTATGCGCCTTATACCGTGACCCATGTGCTGACCCAGTTGCAGTTGCTGCTGTTCGCCGCGCTAGCGTTCGTGACCCTGATGAAGACCGGCCTCTACCCACCAGAAATCCCGTCGGTCAACCTGGATTTCGACTGGTTCTACCGCCGGTTATTACCAGGCGTGGCGGCACGGGCGTGGACGGCGGCGCTGCGGGGCTGGGAGGCATTCAACGCCGCTGTGGAGCGGCGCCTGGAGTCGATGATCGAGGTGTTGTCCCGCCATCATGGTCCACACGGCCTCCTGGCCGCCACCTGGCCCACCGGCAGGATGGCGCTGTGGGTCGCCATCCTGCTGGGCGCGTGCCTGGTGTTCTATTACCTGTAGAACTGGGCTAATAGATTAATTTTGTTGTAGTTTTGTTGCAACGATCGTTGCCGTGCTATAGTGAACGGTATTACCGGTTACCGAGCGAATCCATCGCCATGCCTGACTCTCTTCGCAAGTTCATCGGTCTATTGCTGATTTTCGCCGCCGTCGGCGTCGCCTCCTGCCAGGCGCTGGTAGCCTCCTGCTCCAGCCCAGCCACCGTCCCGCCCGCCGTGCTCGCGCCACGCGGCTGATTTCGGAATTCACCGCCATGGGCCGTCTCCTATTGCTGGCCGGCGCTGTTCTGATCCCGCTAACCGCGCTGATTCTGCTGTTGAAACGGAGAATTTCAATCATGGCCGAACGCTACCGCCTACCCTCTGGCCAGTTCCCGTCTCCCAAGGGGCTGCTGATGTTCCTGCTGCCCCTGCCGGTGCTGTTCGCCGCCATCGCCTCGCTGGCGCGCGGCAGTCTGGGCGGTCTGCTCGGCAACGCCGCCGGTTACGGGCTGTTTCTGGCCGGGGCACTGCTGCTGCGGCACGGTCTGCTGTCGGAAGCCGAATACGACCGCCGTCGAATCGCCAAGGCGCCGTGGCCGCTCAAGACCTTGGGCGGCGGGGCCATCGCGCTGGCTACCGGCGTCACCGCATGGCTGGGCGTCGGGCAGAATCCGGTCATCGCCGTCGCCTTTGGCCTGACCGCCCTGCTCGGTTGCTATCTAAGCTACGGTTTCGATCCGCGCGCCGCCAAGCGCTTCACCGACCGGGACGGCGTGGATACCACCGACCGGGTGCTGGAAGCACTGACGCAGGCTGAGGCTTCCATCGCCGCCATCGAACAGACCACTCGTAACATCCGCAACGCCGAACTCAACAGCCGGCTGCGGCGCATCGTCGTTCTAGCCCGGCAAATTCTGAAGCTGCTGGAAGAAGATCCGCGCGATTTGCGCCGCGCCCGCAAGTTCCTCAATGTCTATCTGGACGGTGCCAGACAAGTCACCGAAGGCTATGCCAAGACTCACGGGCGAGTCGCCGCGCCAGAACTGGAAGACAATTTCCGCCGGGTGCTGGTCACTATCGAGGAGGTGTTCACGGAACAGCAGCAGAAACTGCTGGAAAGTGATGTCAGCGATCTCGACGTGCAAATCGAAGTGCTGACTACCCAACTGAAACGGGAAGGGGTGGTTTAAGCCGCTGGGGTGTTTGAAGTGATTGAAAAGGTCGTCAAGATAGTCCCGATGCGCCAACCTTCATCGGATTACGCCTATTGGCGTTCCCGGCCAGTCCAGGAACGCATCGATACCCTGGAAATGTTGCGCCAACAGTATATTGAATTCGGCAAAGATGCTGACCCAGGACTTCAAAGAATTCTTAGAGTTGTTAATCAACAGCTTACGGAAGAACAAGGCGGCGACCGGAAGACCGAAAGACCTGGATGATTTGCAAAATCCGCATGATTCCGCGCGAAACTAACATGATCACAGGAGTCCAAATCTCATGACCACGACCCCACCGCCTCTCCCAACCGCCACCCCGCCCACCCTGCCGGTGTTGCCGGAGGTTTTCGCCGCCGCCCTGCCGCAAGTCCAGCAGGACCTGGCCGCCCGCGCCCCGGCGCCGGCCCAGGATCAGCAGCAAGTCACCACGCTGGTCAAGGAACTGGATCTCCGCGACAGCAACTCCATCATCTTCTTCGGCAGCAAGGCTCAGGAGCAGTTGACCACCATCTCCGACCAGATGCTGGAAGGGGTGCGCAACAAGGACACCGGCCCCGCCGGATCGGCGCTGAATGAGATGGTTGCGGTACTGCGCGGTTTCGATTTCGACGAACTGGACCCAAACAAGAAGCCCGGCTTTTTCGCCCGGTTGCTCGGCAGGGCCAAGCCGCTGGTCAAAATCGTCCAGCAATACGAGACGGTACGAAACCAGATCGACGACATCAGCGACGCCCTGGAGCGGCACAAAACCCAGTTGCTGACCGACATCGCCGCGCTGGATCGGCTGTACACCGCCAATCTCGACTATTTCCACACCCTGGAGTTGTACATCCAGGCCGGCGAGGACAAGCTGCGAAAGGTGGACGCCGAGGAGCTGCCGGCGCTGGAGCGGGAGGTCACGGCCAGCGAGGACATGGTCAAGGCGCAAACCTTGCGCGACCTGCGCGCCAGCCGCGACGACCTGGAGCGGCGGGTCTACGACCTGAAACTGACCCGGCAGGTGACGATGCAGAGTCTGCCCAGCATCCGGCTGGTGCAGGAGAACGACAAGGGCCTGATCGGCAAAATCAACTCGACCCTGGTCAATACCGTGCCGCTGTGGCGGCAACAACTGGCCCAGGCCATCACCATCTACCGCTCCGGTCAGGCCGCCGTAACGGTTAAGGCCGCCACCGATCTCACCAACCAACTGCTGGAAGCCAACGCGGACAATCTCCGGCAGGCCAACGCCCAGACCCGTGCCCAAATCGAACGTGGCGTGTTCGATATTGAAACAGTGAAGAAGGCCAACCAGACCCTGATTGCCACTATCGAGGACAGCCTGCGCATCGCCGACGAAGGCCGCCGCCATCGGCGGGAAGCCGCCGTGCAACTGGAAGCGTGCGAAACCGAATTGCGCCAGGCGTTGGCTGCCTCTCATGCTCGAATTCGCCAACCCAGCCCACCCACCGGAGGCCGCTGATATGGGATTGTGGGATAAATTGATGGGTGAATTCATCGACGTCATCCAATGGACGGATGACTCCAACGACACCCTGGTGTACCGCTTCGAGCGGCACGGCAACGAGATCAAATTTGGCGCCAAGCTGACGGTGCGCGAGGGCCAGGTGGCGGTGTTCGTCAACGAAGGCCAGCTCGCCGATACCTTCCAGCCCGGCATGTACGAGCTGAAGACCAACAACCTGCCGGTGCTCTCGACTCTGCAAGCCTGGAAGCACGGCTTCGAAAGCCCGTTCAAGGCCGAGGTGTACTTTTTCAGCACCCGTCGCTTCACCGACCTGAAATGGGGCACCCAGAACCCGGTGATGCTGCGCGATCCCGAGTTCGGTCCGATCCGGCTGCGAGCCTTCGGCAGCTACGCGATCCGGGCCAAGGACGCGCCGACCTTCCTGCGCGAGATCGTCGGCACCGACGGCCGTTTCACCACCGAGGAAATCACCAACCAGTTGCGCAACATGATCGTGGCGCGCTTCACCAACATCCTCGGCCAGTCAAAAATCCCGGCGCTGGACTTGGCCGGCAACTACGATCAACTCGGCCAGTTCTTGCTGCAGCGCATCGCCCCGGAATTCGAAGCGGTCGGGCTGGAACTGACCAATCTGCTGGTGGAGAACATCTCGCTGCCCAAGGAAGTCGAGGCGGCGCTGGACAAGCGCAGCAGCATGGGCATCGTCGGCAATCTCGACCAGTACACCCAGTTCCAGGCGGCGGAGGCCATGCGCGACGCTGCGGCCAATCCAGGCGGCGGTTCCGAGGCGATGAATATGGGACTGGGGCTGGTGATGGCCCAGCGGCTGAGCGAGACGCTGGCGCGGCCGGCGCAACCGGCGCCCGCACCGCAACCCTCGCCGGCGGTACCCCCGCCGTTACCCACCGCCAACCGCTATTTCATGGCGGTGAACAACCAGCAGACCGGACCGTTTGGCCTGGATGAGTTGCAGCGGCAGACGCAAAGCGGCCAACTGACCCGCGCCACGCTAGTGTGGACTCAGGGCATGGCGCAGTGGACGGCGGCCGGCGAAGTGGCGGAACTGAACGCGCTCTTCGCCAACCTGCCGCCGCCGTTACCGGCGGCTTGAAACTCCCCTCCTCCGCTGGGAGAGGGGTTGGGAGCGAGGGGCTTCTTACGCAAACGCAACAACCCTTAGGAGATCACCATGGGACTTTTCGATTTCGTCATCAACCAAGGTAAGAAACTGTTCGGCGTGGGCGACGATCCTGCCGATAAGATCAAACAGGAAATCGAGGCCGCCAATCCCGGCGTCAAAAATCTGGATGTCAAATTCAAGGATGGCCAGGTCCAGCTTTCCGGGGATGCCATCACCCCGGAAGCCATGGAAAAAGCGGTCCTGTTGGCGGGCAACGTGCAGGGGGTCGAAAAGGTTTCGGCCGATCAGTTGAAAGCCCCGCCGCAGACCGGCAAAGTCGAGTATTACGTTATTCAGAAAGGCGACACGCTCTCGGCCGTTGCCAAGAAATTCCTCGGCAACGCTTCCGCCTATCCCAAGATTTTCGAAGCCAACCGCGAGGTCATCAAAGACCCGGATCTGATTTATCCCGGCCAGAAAATCCGCATTCCGCTGAGCTGAACTTCAGGACAACACCGGTGCGGGCCGCGAATGCGCGGCTCCGCGTCGAGTCATGAAAGGAGGCGCTTTTCATGTCCCTGCCCGCTCTGCCCCACCCGTCGCGGCTGGCGCTGCCCGCCTGGCTGAAGAAGCCAGCGGTGCTGACCGCAATCCTGATCGGGCTGTTGCTCGCGCTCGGCCTGTTCGTGGTCGAACCCACCGAAATGGCCGGCGTGCGTCGTTTCGGCGAGGTCACCACTCGCGAACCCTATGGACCGGGCATCCATCTCAAACTGCCGCTGATCGATCAGGTGGACCGCCTGCAAGTGTCGCTCGACATCCTGCGGGTGCAGGACCTGACCATGTACACCGTGGACAACCAGTGGGTGAAGATCTCGGTCGGTATGACCTACCGCATCCCCACGGCGGCGGTGTTCCTCCTGCTCTACCAGGTCGGGCGCTCGGGCAGCTTCGGCATCCGCGAAAACGTGGAGCCGATTATTGCCGATCGGGCGATGCGGGTCTTCGCTCGCCGCAACACCATCAAGATTTCCGAGGAACGGGAAGCCATCGCCAACGAAATTCGCCAGGCGGTGAGCGCACGGCTGATCGATCTGTTTGGCATCGATGTGGTGGATCTGCAAATCGCCAAGATTGAGTACAGCCCCACTTTCGCCGCCAGCGTCGAGGCAGCGGTGAAAGCCAAGAACGACGCCGTGGCAGCGGAGAACACGGTGAACCGGATCCGTTTCGAGGCCGAACAGGTACGGGTGCGCGCCCAAGGCGAGGCCGACGCGGTGGTGATTCAGGCGGAAGGTCAGAAACGGGCAGCGGTCATCCGTGCCCAGGGCGAGGCCGACGCGGTGCGCCTGATCGGCGAGGCGCAGGCGGCCAGCCTGCGGGCGCGAGGCGAGGCGGTGGCGGCGCATTCCGGCGTGGTGCAACTGGTCGCGGCGGATCGGTGGAACGGGGCGCTGCCGCAGACGATGCTAGGCCAACAAGGCGCCCTGCCCTTTTTCAATCTCAATCCGCTCCAACCGACGATAACGCTGGAACCCGGAAAGTAATCGTCCTTTAGGGAGCCAATCCGCAACATCCTTATTCGTGAGGAACAAGCCATGGGCGCCGCCGCTGAAAAATTGCGCGTGAGCGAGGCCGACTATCTCGACTGGGAAAGCCGCGCCAAGGACAAACATGAGTATGTCGCCGGTGAAATCTTCACCATGGCCGGCGCCAGCGAACGCCACAACCGGATCTCCGGCAACATCTTCTTCCACCTGCGGCTAGCCACCCGCGGTCACTCGTGCCGCGCCTTCATGTCCGACATGAAGCTGCGCATCGCTGGCTACCGGAGCTATTACTACCCGGACGTGATGCTGGTCTGCGACGACGGCGACAACCACCCGATCTACAAAACCGCGCCCTGCTTCATCGCCGAGGTGCTGTCGCCCGCGACCGCCACCACCGACCAGCGCGAGAAGTGGCTGCATTATCAGGATATTCCCAGTCTGCGCTACTACCTGCTGGTGGACGCCGATCACCTGAACGCCCGGTTGTTGACGCGCGTGGGTGAAGACCGCTGGACCGAACAGGTGCTCGACCGCGAAGATATCGTCGAAATCGCCTGCGGCGATGCCCGCCTGGCCCTGTCGCTGGACGATCTGTACGAGGATACGGGACTGCTAACTGGATAATGGGCCGCGATGATTCCACTACCCTCGCCCGCCAGTTGGCCTATCTCTCGACGAAAGCCCGCTCGATCACGTAATGGCCGGGTTCGCCGGTGTGCGGCGAGATGGCAAAACCCCGGCTGTTCAGAAGGGCGCAGGTGTCCTTCAGCAATCCAGGACTGCCGCAGATCATCACCCGGTCCTGTGCGGGGTCGAGCGGGGGTAGCCCGAGGTCCGCGAACAGCTTGCCGCTCTCGATCAGATCGGTCAGCCGTCCTTGATGGTGGAAGGGTTCGCGCGTCACGGTGGGATAGTAGATTAATTTCTCACGGACGCTCTCACCCAGGAATTCGTTGTCCGGCAGTTCGTGGGTGATGAAATCGGCGTAGGCCAACTCGCTCACATAACGGACGCCATGCACCAGCACGACATGGTCGAAACGCTCGTAGAGGTCCGGGTCCTTGATGATGCTCAGGAACGGCGCCAGACCAGTCCCCGAGCCGAGCAGATAAAGCCGCTGGCCGGGCAACAAATCGTCGATCACCAAGGTGCCCACCGGCTTGCGGCTGACCAGAATCGAATCACCTTCTTTTAGATGTTGCAACCGCGAAGTCAGCGGGCCGTGTTGCACCTTGATACTCAGAAATTCGAGATGCTCCTCGTAATTGGCGCTGGCAATGCTGTAAGCCCGCATCAGCGGGCGGCCATCCACTTCGAGGCCGATCATGACAAAGTGACCGTTGTGAAAACGTAGCCCCGGATCGCGGGTGGTTTTGAAGCTAAACAGCGTCTCGTTCCAGTGATGGACATCAAGCACGCGTTCGACATTGAAGGCTTTCATAGGTCGATTAGTCAAAAACGGCCCCATCGCTTGCCTGGTCAGCCAGGCAAGGCAGGAAAATTGCCGGTTGGTTATTGGAAATCTGATTATATATGCTAGCTGATTATATGCGAAGAGCGGCGGCGCTACTCATCAGGATTAGCGCCGTTTCACTGGACGCCCAGCAGCGAGGTCAGGAGGAGCAAAACCGGTAACCGATGCCGGTTTCGGTGAGAAAATACCGTGGCCGCGTTGGATCGGCTTCCAGCTTTTGGCGCAGATGCCCCATGTAGATGCGCAGGTAGTGACCGCGTTCCACATACGCCGGTCCCCAGACTTCCCGCAGCAGTTGGCGGTGCGTCAGTACCTTGCCGGGCTTGGTGACCAGCGTGGCCAGCAGCCGGAATTCAATCGGGGTGATATGGACCGGCTGGTTGTTGCGCGCCACCTGCCGGCGTTCCAAATCCACGCTCACCTCGCCGAAGGTGATGGTGGCGGTACCGTCCGGCTCGCGCACATGGCGCCGACACACCGCCCGCACCCGCGCCAGCAATTCCGCTACCCCAAACGGTTTGATCAGATAATCGTCGGCGCCGGCGTCCAGCGCTTCGACCTTGTCGTATTCCTCGACCCTGGCCGACAGCACCAGCACGGGCATACCGCTCCAGGCGCGCAGATCGCGGATGAAATCCATGCCGTCGCTGTCGGGTAGCCCGAGGTCGAGAACGACCAGGTCCGGCTTGCGGGTGCCGGCTTCCAGCAAACCGCGTCGCACGGTATCGGCTTCATGCACCCGATAGCCTTCACCCTCCAGCGCGGCGCGCACGAAGCGGCGGATGGCCTGCTCGTCCTCGACGATCAAAACGGTCAGAGCGGGTTCAGACGTGGCGCTCATGTCGGCTCCGAAGCGGATTCATCGTCGGTTTCGACCGGCGGCGGCGTTTCCAGCGGCAAAGTGAACGTGAATCTGGCGCCACCGCCGGCCCGGTTTTCAGCCCGGATCTGGCCGCCGTGGGCTTCGATAACCGCCCGACAGATCGCCAGTCCGAGACCAACGCCCGGCACCGCCGACTCCGCCTGACCCCGGGTGAATTTTTCGAACAGGGTCTGCTCCCGCCCGGCCGGCAGGCCCGGCCCTTCGTCCCAGACCTCGACGCTCAACCGGTCGGTTGCCGCGCTGGCGGTAACGCCGATCACGGTGCCGGGCGGAGTGTACTTGGCGGCGTTTTCCAGCAGATTCACCAACACCCGCTCGATTAGCACCGCGTCGCAGTTGACCAGCGGCAGTTCCGGGTCGAGCGCCAGCCGCAGCGGATGCTCGCGCAGCGGTTGTTCCAGCAGCCGCGTGGCCGAGCCGAACAGTTCCTCCAGCGACTGCCAGTCCTTGCGCAGGCGGACGCCGCCAGCCTGCAACTTGGCCATGTCCAGCAGGTTGTCGGCCAGCAGCGCCATCCGCACCGCCTGCTCGCGGATCGCCGCCAGCGATTCCTGGTGGGGAGACTGCTCGGCGGTCAACTCCAGCGCCAGCGTTTCCGCCAGCCCGATCAGCGCGGTCAGCGGCGTGCGCAGGTCGTGGGACAGCGCCGCCAGCAGGGAATTGCGTTGCCGTTCCGCTTCCATCTTCACCAGCGTGTCGCGGGCGACCGCGGCGAAATGCACCCGCTCCAGGGCGATGGCGATCAGCGCGGCGAAGGTGTCCAGCAGCCGCCGCTGTTCCGGGATCAGCAGCAAGCGCCGCTGCTCGGGTGCCACGGCCAGCACTCCGCGGGTGCGCAGCGGCGCCTTGAGCGGCAGGTACAACAGCGAAGCGGCGGGCAGGGTATCGGTACCGTGGCCGGCCGGATCGTTGTGATCGAAACACCACTGGGCAATCGCCAAGTCCACTCTCGGCTTGCCGGGCCGCACCGCCGGCGGCTGCAACCGGTCCTGGTCGTCCAGCGGCAGCAACCGCGCCTTGACCCGGAAACTGGCTTCGACGCAGCGTTCGCTGATCTCGATCACCTGCTCGGCGGCCAGCGCCCCGGACAGTTCGCGCGACATTTCGTAGAGGTAGCGGGCGCGCTCCTCGCGGGCGGTGGCCACCTGGGCCTGATAGCGGAACCGGGCGGTGAGCTGGCCGACGATCAGGCCGACGATCAGCATCACCGCGAAGGTGAGCAGGTATTGCCAGTTGTGGATCGCGAGCGAGAAGCGCGGCGGCACGAAAAAGATATCGAACGCCGCCACGTTGACGACCGCCGCCAGCACCGCCGGGCCGCGCCCATACCGCACCGCCACGCCGACCACCGCCAGCAGAAACAGCATGATGATGTTGGCCAGATCGAAATGGGGCAGCAGCGGGGTGGCCAGCAGCGCGGTTGCCAGGCAGACCAGCAAGGTCGCTCCGTAGCGTTGAGTCACGAAGGACAGTTCGGTCCGATTTTCGTCCCTGGCCTCGACGGTAGGGCCGAGGGAACGCTGGGGCGCATCATCCTGCGCCATCGCCAGCAGATCGAGATCCGGGGCCAGCCGGGCCAGCCGTCCGGCCAGCGCTCGCTGTAGCCAAGGCCAACGGCCCGGCCGGCCGCGACCGACCACCACCCGGCCCAAGCCATGCCGGCGAGCGTATTCGACGATGGTCGGGGCGATATCGTCGGCGGCCTTGGTGGCGGTATGGGCGCCGAGATCCTGGGCCAGTTTGAGGGTATTCAGGATCGCCCGGCGGTGAGCTTCCGGCAGGCGTTGCAGCGCCGGCGTTTCCACATACAGGGCGTGCCATTCGCCATCCAATTTGCCGGCCAGCCGGCTGGCGGCGCGCACCAGCGCATCGGCCC
>JBATNZ010000011.1:0-10165 GCA_049290615.1 Candidatus Contendibacter sp. | reverse complement strand
CATCCCAGCCGCCCGTCGTCGCGGCACCGCCCGCCGTCGGTTCGGCGGCGTCCCCGCCGGCCGTTCCAACTCCCCCGCCACTCGCTACGACCGCGCCGGACTGGCCTGCCCTGCTGAAACCGACCGGCGAGGACGAGGCTAACCATCGCCTGCTGGCGGCGTGGGGAATCACGCAACCGGACCACAATGGCGCGGCGTTCTGCGAGCGGGTCAAGGATTACAAGCTGCGCTGTTTGGCGGGCCGCGCCGACTGGGACGGGCTACGCCGCTACGACCGTCCGGTCCTGCTGCAACTGAAGGCGCTGGAGGGTTCCACCAGATTGGTGCTGCTGCGCGCGCTGACGGAGAGTGACGCCACGCTGGACCTCGCCGGTCAATCGGTGAGCGTACCACTGGCGCAACTGACGCCGCTGTGGACCGGCGACTACCTGTTGCTGTGGCGGCCGCAAATCCCGCAAACGCTGATCGGTCCGGGGGCCAGCGGCGAGGCGGTGCGCTGGTTGCGGTCGCGGCTGGCGCTGGCGGCTGGCCAACCCGCGCCCGAACCGCTGTCCGAGACTTTCGATAGCGCGCTGGTCGACCAACTGCGCGCCTTCCAGCGGGATCGTGGCCTGCGGCCGGACGGATTGGCCGGACAACGCACCCTGGTGTTGCTCAACAATCTCGCGCCGGAATCGGATACGCCGGTGCTGCGACCGCCTGGGGAGAAGCATTGATGTCCTACATTCTCGACGCCCTGCGCAAGGCGGAACGCGAGCGCTATCTTGGCCAAGCACCCAGTCTGACCGCCCCGCCGCTCTCGGCCGAACCCCGCCAGCGACGGCTCGGCCCGTGGCTGGGCGTGGGGCTGGGATTGGGACTGAATGCCGCGCTGCTGGCTTTCTTCCTGCATCGAACACAGCCAGCGACCCCACCGACCGTCACCGCGTTGCCCGCGCCCGTGGCGCCAGCGCCAGCAGCCACCCCATCCGCCCCGCCCACCATCCGTTCTCTCCCAGCAGCACGGGAACCATCGGCGAGGCGGGAATCGCCGGACGCCGCACGGGAACCCACCCGTCCCGTCACGACGACTACCACCGTCAAGTCCACCGAACCCGCGTCGGCCACGCCCCGCAAGGAGCCAACTGACAAGCCAGCCACGCCCGAGTCGTCGCGCCCGACGGTTCCTCCGACCAGCCGGGAGCGGCGTGAAGAACCGGCCCGGCCGCCGGCGACACCCGGCTCCGTGACCCTCGCGCCGGAGTCGGAACCAGTTTTGCCGCTGGAAACGCTGTCCGCCGATGCCCGGCGTGGAATTCCCACCTTGAATCTCGACATTCACATCCACAGCGCCGATCCCGACAAACGCTTCGTGGTCATCAATGGCCGGCGCTATCGGGAAGGCGACCGGCTGGGCGAAGGACCGGTGCTGGAAACCGTGACCCATGACGGCGCCATCCTGCGCCAAGGCGGCCAACGCTTCCGACTGTCGGTGCGGCGCTGATGCGTTCACCCTAAACCCCGGTCGCGGAACGTCCCGGCGCTGGGAGTTTCATCCCACAGTTCATACTGACGGACCACGGCGACGAAATCGCCCGGCGTCAAATGTTCCACGCTCATGTCGGCGAACGGATGAAGCCCCAAGAAGTGGGTGAAGCCAGACTCGTGGAGTTCTGGCACAATCCTGGAGTACAGAACGCAGGAAGAGGGTAACCCACGGAGAGTGCAATATTTTACAGTGATGAATCATCGGCTTACAATCGCGTTGAAGCTTCGGGACGGACGCATGTTTCCCGCGAATCCTGATGATTCCACGCTCGATCCGTTTGCCGACATGAGCGTTATGTTTAGACTACCGACCTGACCCGCTTGCCTCAACTCCTACCGAACGGTCATGAGCAAAAAAACGACTCCGGGCAACAACCAAATCGCCGGCAACAAGAAGGCTTATCACGAATACTTCATCGAAGAGCACTACGAGGCGGGCCTGGCCCTGCAGGGCTGGGAAGTCAAAAGCCTGCGCGCCAGCCGCGCCCACCTCAAGGAGAGCTATGTGCTGCTGCGCGACGGCGAGGCGTTTCTGTTCGGTTGCCACATTTCGCCGCTGATCTCCGCATCCACCCATGTGCAGGCCGACCCGACCCGCACCCGCAAGCTGCTGCTGCACAAGGAAGAGATCAGCCGGCTGATCGGCTCGGTTGAGCGCAAGGGCTATACCCTGATTCCGCTGGCGATGTACTGGAAGCGCAATCGCGCCAAGCTGGATATTGGCCTGGCGCGAGGCAAAAAGGAGCACGACAAACGGGCAACAGAGAAGGATCGCGACTGGGAGCGCGACAAACAGCGGTTGATGCGGGAACGATAGTGTGTTGGAACTTCCCGCCCGCCGCGCTATCATAATTTTATCCATGGGGGCGATCCGGTTTCGACGTGGATTGCAAAACCCGAGGCGCATGCCGAGGATGCAGCTCGCCTCGTTAAACAGGCTGCAACTCATAGTTGCCAACGACGACAGCTACGCTCTGGCGGCCTAAAGCCCGCTAGCCTCTGACCGGAACTTGCTTGTGAGGTCCGGAGCCTTTCGGGGCGTTTCAGGGGTCGACTAACACAAGCTCGCGCCAACCCTGTCCGGGGGCGAGGCGTCAAAACCTCACCGGAACCGCTGTTCGCCGCCCTGCCGGTCGGGTTGCGAACGGCTAAAACAAAGACCAGGCTACGCATGTAGGGCCAAGGGCAGAGGATTTGCGGACGGGGGTTCGATTCCCCCCGCCTCCACCAAATTAAGGTTTTACCCGGTTTCATCCCGTCCCACGAACCCGCTTGGCGCAAGGCTAAGCGGGTTTTTTGTTGTTCCCGCAAGCCGGGAATGCCGGTCTTGGAGAAGGTGCCCATATACATCCAGGTGTTACCGGGTACCGGCCAAAGGTGAACGATCTGATTATCACCTGTTAAAATTCCGCCAAGCACCGGCAAGAGGAGCCGAACATGAGCAGCGTCACTCTGGATGAAGTGTGGGCCTTGTTCCGCGAAGTGGCGGAAGCACAGAAGGAAACCGACCGCAAGTTTCAGGAGACCGACCGCAAATTTCAGGAAACCGCGCGTCAAATTGAGGCAACCGATCGCCAGATCAAAACGGGGCGCCGGTGAGTAGCTGGCAGCACCATACATCACACTACGGGAGGAACGAGCATGAAGAAAATCGCGAGGTACGGTGTTTTGGCGGGCGGGCTGGCTTTCGCGGTAGTCGTGACCCTTGCGGCACCGCGGACGGCATCGGCCATCGACTGGGGAAAGAAGGAACTGTCCAACGAGCAGATATCGGTGAAGGTCGCGCGCGAGACCGTGAAGGGCGGCTACGCGCTCGTGCTCTCCGACGAACTCAAGGCCTGGCTCGACGAGAAAAAGCCGATGCTCATCGTCGACACGATGCCGAAGCAGGACAGCTACGACAAGGAGCACATTCCCGGCGCCGTCCAGTTCGAGTTCCCGATCGAGGAGATGAAGGAGATGTCGGCGGAGCAGCAGGCGGCCTTCGGCAAGCTTCTCGGCGGCGACAAGGCGCGGCTGATCGTGGTCTATTGCGGTTTCCCCAAGTGCGGGCGCAGCCACAACGGCGCGATCTGGGCGAAGAAGCTCGGCTACACCAATGTCGTGCGCTACGTCGGTGGCATCAAAGCCTGGAACGAGGCGGATTACCCCGTCGTCAAGGTGGAGTAACGGCGACTCTCCACTCGCGACGCATTGCTGTTTCCACATCCATTCGTGCTCATGGGGCAAGGGATCATTTTGTAAAACAGCGATCTGGGCACATCGTCCGCCGTGCGTTCGCGATATTGACAGTAGTGAACATGTAGCTATATTTACAAATGTCGCCCTGAAGTCATATTCATGGGACGACAGGCGCGGGGCCAGCCAGACCCCGTCCCGGCGGCGAATCCATCCTCGGAAGCGCCGCCCGGACCCGCCGGCAGGCTCTCGCGAAGACTCGAATCCCGATCCCCACGGGTTCGAGGAAAGGGCAGAGGAGACGAAAACGATGAACGTCACCCGACGACAGTTCCTCAAGGTCACCGCCGCCGGGCTGGGCAGCTCCAGCCTGGCGATGCTGGGATTCTCGCCACAGCCAGCGCTGGCGGAAATCCGCAATTTCAAGCTGGCCCGCACCACCGAAACCCGCAACACCTGTCCCTACTGTTCGGTGAGTTGCGGCGTGTTGATCTACTCCCTCGGCGACAAATCCAAGAACGCCAGGGCCGAGATCGTCCATATCGAGGGCGACCCGGACAATCCGGTCAACCGCGGCACCCTCTGCCCGAAAGGCGCCGGCCTGCTGGACATGATCCACAGCGCCAGCCGCCTGAAACATCCGGAAGTGCGCGAGGCTGGCTCCAGCGAGTGGAAGCGCATCACCTGGGACGATGCCTTCACCCGCATCGCCAGGCATCTAAAGGCCGACCGGGACGCCAACTTCATCAAGACCAACGCCGACGGAGCGACGGTCAACCGCTGGAACACCACGGGGTTCCTGGCGAGTTCCGCCGCCAGTAACGAAGCCGGCTATCTGACGCACAAGGTGCTGCGCAGCCTCGGCGTCGTTACTCTCGACACCCAGGCGCGCATCTGACACGCCCCGACGGTGGCCAGTCTGGCTCCGACGTTTGGGCGTGGCGCGATGACCAACCATTGGGTGGACATCAAGAACGCTGATTTAATCCTGGTCATGGGCGGCAACGCCGCCGAGGCGCACCCCTGCGGTTTCAAGTGGGTGGTGGAAGCCAAGGCCAGCCGCAAGGCCAAGCTCGTCGTCGTGGACCCGCGCTTCACGCGCTCCGCGGCAGTCTCCGATTTCTACGCGCCCATTCGCGCCGGCAGCGACATCGCCTTTCTGGGCGGGGTCATTCATTACCTGCTGGCCAACGACAGGATCCATCACGAGTACGTCAAGGCGTTCACCAACGCCGCCTTTCTGATCAACGATGGCTTCCAGTTCGAGGACGGCCTGTTCTCGGGCTACGACGCCGCCAAGCGCAAATACGACACCGCCACCTGGCAATACCAGCTCGACGGCCAAGGCTTCGTCAAGATCGACGAGACCCTGCAAAGTCCGAACTGCGTGTTCCAGATCATGAAGCGGCATTACGCCCGCTACACCCCGGAGGTGGTCAGCCAGGTCGCCGGGACGCCGCGGGCCGACTTCCTCAAGATCTGCGAAATGATCGCGGAGACGGCGGCCCCCAACCGGACCATGACCATCTGCTACGCGCTGGGCTGGACCCAGCACACGGTCGGCTCACAGAACATCCGCACCATGGCCATGATCCAGTTGCTGCTGGGTAACCTGGGCATGGCGGGCGGCGGGATCAACGCGCTGCGCGGCCACGCCAACGTGCAGGGCATCACCGACCAGTGCCTCTATTCCGAGGTGCTGCCGGGCTATCTGAGCGCGCCGGCGGACGCGGACAAGACCCGCGAGGAGTATCTGGCCAAACGCACGCCCAAGCCGTTGCGGCCCAACCAGATGAACTTCCCGCAGAACTTCCCGAAGTGGCACACCAGCCTGATGAAGGCCTGGTACGGCAGCGCCGCCACGGCGGAGAACGGGTTCTGCTACGACTGGTTGCCGAAGAAGGACGCCGCCTACGACGTGCTGGCCCTGTT
Organism: Candidatus Contendibacter sp.; assembly: GCA_049290615.1. GTDB lineage: Bacteria > Pseudomonadota > Gammaproteobacteria > Competibacterales > Competibacteraceae > Contendibacter. The sequence goes on along the minus strand of JBATNZ010000011.1, from coordinate 4,528 downwards.
CGAGCGGATGCACCAGGGCAAGATGAACGGCTTCGTCTGCCAGGGCTTCAACCCGCTGGCCTCGGTGTCGCACAAGGCCAAGGTCGCCGCCGGGCTGGCCAAGCTGAAATACCTGGTGGTGATCGATCCGCTGGCGACCGAAACGTCCGAGTTCTGGAAGGATTACGGCGAATTTAATCCCGCCGATCCAGCCGCGATCCAGACCGAAGTGTTCCGGCTGCCGTCCACCTGCTTCGCCGAGCAGGATGGTTCCTTCACCAACTCGGGTCGGGTCATCCAGTGGCACTGGAAGGCGGCCGACGGTCCCGGCGAGGCGATGAGCGACCTGGACATCGTCGGCGGCCTGTTCGCGCGCTTGCGGGCGCTGTACGCGAAGGACGGCGGGGCGTTCCCCGATCCCGTGCTCGGCCTGGCCTGGCCCTATCGGATTCCCCAGCAGCCTCATCCCGAGGAAATCGCCATGGAGATCAACGGCAAGGCGCTGGCGGACGTGACGGACCCCAAGGACCCGACCAAGGTTCTCGCCAAGGCCGGCGAGCAGTTGGCCAGTTTTGCCCAACTGCGCGACGACGGCAGCACCGCGTCCGGTAACTGGATCTACTGCGGGATGTGGTCCCAGGCCGGCAATCTCACCGCCCGCCGCGATCCGGCCGATCTGACCGGTCTCGGCCAGACGCTGAACTGGGGTTTCGCCTGGCCGGCCAACCGCCGCATCCTCTACAACCGCGCCTCCTGCGATCTGGCGGGCAAACCCTGGGATCCCAGCCGCGCGGTGATCAAGTGGGACGGCGCCAAGTGGGGCGGCAACGACATTCCCGACATGCGGCCGGACGCCAAACCGGAAGAGGGGGTGATGCCGTTCATCATGAACCCGGAAGGCGTGGCGCGGCTGTTCGCCCCCGAGCGGATGGTCGACGGTCCGTTGCCCGAGCACTACGAGCCGTTCGAAACCCCGTTGGACGGCAATCCGATGCACCCGAACAACCCCAAGGCGGTCAGCAATCCCGCCGCGCGGGTTTATCCGGGCGATCTGGAATCGTTCGCCAAGGCCAAGGACTTCCCCTATGTCGCCACCACGTACCGGCTGGTGGAACACTTCCACTTCTGGACCAAGCACTCGCTGCTGAACGCCATCACCCAGCCGCAGCAGTTCGTGGAGATCGGCGAGGAGTTGGCGCGGGAGAAGGGCATCGCCAACGGCGACCGGGTTCGGGTGCGCTCCACCCGTGGCCAGCTCGTCGCCGTCGCGGTGGTGACCAAGCGGCTTCGGGCGCTGGAGGTGGACGGCCGGAAGATCCACACCGTCGGCATGCCGATCCACTGGGGCTTCCGGGGCGCCACCCATCCGGGCTACATCACCAACACCTTGACCCCGTTCGTCGGCGACGCCAACAGCCAGACACCGGAGTTCAAGGCGTTCCTGGTGAACATCGAGAAGGCATGAGGAGGTCGTCATGGCATGGCAATCATTGGATATCCGCCGCCGTTCGGCGACCACCACCCCGATGCCCCAGGTCCGCGAATCCACCGAGGTGGCCAAGCTGATCGACATCTCGCAATGCATCGGCTGCAAGGCCTGTCAGGTCGCCTGCATGGAATGGAACGACCTGCGCGGCGAGGTGGGGTACTGTGTTGGGGTGTACGACAATCCGTCCGATCTGACGGCGAAGGCGTGGACCGTGATGCGCTTCACCGAACTGGAGAACGACGGGCGGCTGGAGTGGCTGATCCGCAAGGACGGCTGCATGCACTGCCAGGATCCGGGCTGTCTCAAGGCCTGTCCCGCGCCGGGGGCCATCGTGCAGTATGCCAACGGTATCGTGGAGTTCCATCAGGAGCACTGCATCGGCTGCGGCTATTGCCTGACCGGCTGCCCGTTCAACATTCCGCGCCTCTCCGACCAGGACCACAAGGCATACAAATGTTCCCTGTGCTCCGACCGGGTGGCGGTGGGCCAGGTCCCGGCCTGCATCAAGACCTGTCCCACCGGGGCGCTTCATTTCGGCAGCAAGGAAGATATGAAGGAACATGCGGAACAACGCATCGCCGATCTCAAGTCTCGCGGCTTTGCGAACGCCGGTCTGTACGATCCGCCGGGCGTGGGGGGCACGCACGTCATGTACGTGCTCCAGCACGCCGATCATCCGGAATGGTACGCGGGTCTGCCCCAGGATCCGGCGATCAGTCCGCTGGTCGAGGTGTGGAAGGGATGGACCAAGCCGCTGGCTATCGGCGTGATGGCGGCGGGGGTGCTGGCCAGCCTGATCCACTACGTGATGAAGGGGCCGAACGAAATTTCCAAGGAAACCGAGAAGGAGGTCGAAAATGAGACGCGATCCGAATGATCTCGATCGTTACACGGCGTCGGAACGGGTGATCCATTGGATCGTGGGGATCAGCTTCATCCTCGCCGGGTTGTCCGGGCTGGTGCTGTTTCATCCGGCCTTCTGGCCGTTCACGATGCTGTTCGGCAGCAGCACCTGGACCCGCATCCTGCATCCCTGGTTCGGGGTGGTGATGGCGGTGGCCTTTCTGCTGATGGTGTTGCAATTCTGGAAGCTGAACACGATGGGGAAGGTGGATTGGCGGTGGCTGGGACGCATCGGCGAGATGGTGAGCGGCGACGACCAGAACATGCCGGAGCAGGGCAAGTACAACGGGGGGCAAAAGCTGCTGTTCTGGTTGCTGGTGCTGGGCACGGTGCTGCTGTTTGTGTCCGGCATCGCCCTGTGGCGGGCCTGGTTTCACTTCTCCTTGGAACAGGTGCGCTGGGCTGCGGTGGTGCATGCCGCCACGGCGGCGGTGATGATCGGCCTCATCATGCTCCACGTTTACGCCTCCATCTGGGTCAAAAGCACTATCCGCGCCATGTGGTATGGCACGGTCACCCGCGCATGGGCCAGGCAGCATCACCGCGCCTGGTACCGGCAGATGACGGGGATGAAGTAGCGGTATTAACTCCCCTCTCCCGCTGGGAGAGGGGTTGGGGTGAGGAGTGAAGACTCAACGGTTGGAAAGCGTGGCGAGGGTATTCTATCCTTGGTCTACCGTCAGACGAACATGTCCAAAACGGTGCAAGGCAAGGGGGAAGGTGAGCATGTGATAAGGCATGGTTTCTGTCTAGCACTATTATGGCCTATTCTGCCTATTGCAATATTGGCTTATTCTGTCTAATCAACTGTTAAGTTATTGAAAATCAATAAAATATTAGCTATACACAGGCAAAATCACCGACAATAAATGAGAGGTGAAAAAATCCAAAATTTATGCTATTCAGAGGAGCAAAAACGATTTCTGCATAACCTAAAGTTAATGACAGAAATCGTTTTTGCTCCTCTGAACGGAAAGGATTTTTTCATCTCTCCCCTTTTTTACTGTCGGTGCTTCTACTAAGCAATGGTGGCGCTTTTTGGTGAAGCAATAACTTAACAAGTCGCTGAAGCAGAAATTGGCTCCGCTGCGCTACGCCAATTCTGCTTAGCTTTGTCGTTAGCCATTTCGAAGGACTCCAACGCCCATGAAAATTTTTGTACTGAAAAACTTGTGGTGGATTGCGTTTGGGATCGCCTTCGTTTTGCTTATCGATCACAGCTTAAAGATCGCAAATCTAACTGTCGATACCACCTCGATCCTGTTGTTGGTGGTCATGCTCGTCAGTCCGTTTGTCGCTGCCATTAAGAAGATCAAATTTGGTGACTTCGAGGCTGAGATCGATATTGACGAAATTCGAAAGATCAAGTCGGAGACTGAAAAGACCCTGAATGAAACGCAGGAGGATAGGGAAGAACGTTCCGAGATATACGCAACTAGCGATGCAATCAAAGCACTAGCAGAGTCAGACCCGGTAATCGCCCTAGCGAAGATTCGAATTGAACTCGAAAAAATTCTTGGGCAACTCGCCCACTACAACTCCGTTAAAGTCAGCGGGTTTGCTCTCGGCACACTCGTAAACAAGCTCACGAATCAAGAGATCGTTAGCCATGACGTAGGGAAAGCGCTAAGAGAGGTCATTGCAGTATGCAATCGAGCTATTCATGGTGAGGCCATTTCAGAAGAAGGTGCCCGGACTATCGTTGATGTAGGAGTTGAGTTGCTTGAGGAGTTGTATTGGATTGCTCGCAACCAGGCCTCAACGGGAACAATCGTCAAAGAAGAAATCATTACTCCACAGGAGTCGGACGAGTATTACCACAAGAAGAAATATCGTCTTACTTCCATAACTCCATACGTGGAGAATCCGAAGAAGGTCGTGCGAGAACTCACTCAAGAGCAGCTTGACGAGGTCTTGGAAAACTACAGTGACTATGCCGAATTCATTGTCGAATTAGTTGAGCTAGAAAATGGCTAACCCATCATTCCACCGGACCTGCGCGAAAAGCCGCGCAGGCCGGTGAATTCAGACGTGTGTGCCGGGCATGGCACGTTACTTCGTAGGTGAAAGTCCCATGGCCAGGTTTACGCAGAGCCGAAGGCAAGGAGAAGGGCAAGGGCGTCGTCGCGAGGCGGGGTCTGGAGGAAGCCCAATCCG
>JBATNZ010000010.1:0-8223 GCA_049290615.1 Candidatus Contendibacter sp. | reverse complement strand
TGCATCCAGGCGCTACGGGTAGCAACCCGCCGCCCGAAAAAGGCCAGCAACGATAAACTGCCATTGAGCCAGAGCAATAGCGCCTTGCGGCGTTCCGGCGATAGATCGGTCTTGAACGTCCACCAAGTATTACCGATGACGGGCTGATTGAGGCTGACTGCTAAAACACGCTGGGTAATTGGCCATAATCGCCAAGCCAACAGGACATCGGCAGCCGTTTCCCAGACCTTGTTGGCATCCTTGAGCGGTCGCCCCTGAGCGGCTTGAGTGCGCGGATGCAGCCAGGCATTTTCCGTCTGCTGCACGGTTCTAACCTTTTCCGAATCATGATTCCAAAACGCTGAATACAGCGACCAGGCGTCATCGGAAACGGTAAAAGCGTCATGAATATCCCGTGCGTCATAACCGAGTTGCCCTAAGTCTTTAATCGAACACAGCGCAATGGTTTGACGTTTGCCCAGTAATACGATTTGCCCTTGTTGCAGCGCCAGAAACGCTTTCGCCAGATCGCTGCGGGCGAACAACGCGCCGTGCCAATTCTCCGCACCCGTCGAAGCCGGCAGGGTGAACGCTTCGCCCGTACTGCCGGATGGGGGGCGGATGATGCCTTCCGGCAGGGTTTTCAGCCGTTCGGCCAAATCCAGCGCCTCGTGGATCGTCGTCGGATTGCGCCACAGATTGATGTAAGTCGTCGCTTGCGCCGTTTCCATCCCGGTCTGTTTTTTGCGGGCGATGAACAACAGTTCGGACAAGTCAGTATTTTCCGAGAAGTTGGGACGTTCCGCATCGTAGCTGGACACCACGATTTCCAGATGATAGCGATCCGCCAGCAGTTTCCGAGTGGCGCCCCACGCCTCGCCCGAGGCCAGCGCATGGGGTAACACGAACGCCAGTCGCCCGCCGGGCTTGAGCAACCGATCGGCCAGCACCACAAAGACCGCGCCTAATCCCGCCGTAATATTGGCCTGAAGATTCTTGACCCGCTTTTTCAGTTCGCTTTGCATCGCGCCGCGTTCGTCGGGCAACGAACCGAACAACAAATTATTGTTCACGCTGCGGACAAACGGCGGATTCATCACGCACAAATCCAGTTCGGGCACGGTCGCGCTGGTGGTCTGAATTTGGCCCGCGTCCGTGCGGAGGATTTCGGTTTGCGACTGATCCAGGGTGATTTGCGTCCGCACCACATCTTTGCCAATGAAATCCAGACTGCCCAAGCGCGCTGTTCCACCATCCAGGCCCAGCGGCATGACGTAGAGATTCATGCGGTTGAAGGCAATTTCGGGAGCCAGCAACGCCAGCGTCGAGGCGGTGAGATGTACGGCGGTCGGCAGCACGTCATAGCCGTGCAGAATATCTTCCATGATCGCCCGATGCAGGGTTTGCAAATCCACCGGCGACAGACTGCGCCCGGTGTTGGCCCGCGCCAGAATGTAGGCGTCCGATACTGCTTGCGCCGTCGCCATCAGCAACGTCCCGGTGCCGCACGCCAGATCCGCCACCTTGAACTCGGCCAGTTGCGCCGGATCGCCGAAATCACGGTTCCAAGGCCGACTCAACGCCAGCTTGAGCAACAGCGTCGCCGCCGATACCGAGGTGTAATAGGTGCCGAGATATTTAGCGTGATGCAGCAACCAGTGATAAATCCGGCCCATCAGGTCATGGCGCAGCGCCGATTGATGGGTGCAGATGGCCTTTGCTTCCCTCAGCAAGGCTCTGAATGCGGTTAAGGTCGCCGGACTGGACGGCAATTCTTCCAACACCCGCTCGCCCAGCTGGAAGATCGGCACATAGTTGACGTTTTGCCAAATCCACTGCCAATGGTCGTGAGCGGCATCCACCAGATCCTGTCGGCCTTCCAGCTTGCGCAGAGGTGTCACCTGGCTATCGGTGATCGCTAACTGCTCTTGAAAGATGAGAGCGTTCGCCAGTACCAGGGCGGACACTTTGGCCGCAGTGGTGCGCCGTCCTTCGGCCTGATCGTCGGTTTCACCCTTCGGCGCTGGCATCCCCAACAGATCGGACAAACGGTCACACGCGCCGGTCTGCCCGATCCACAGCAGCACCACGCCGGTCAGTTGTTCCAGCAACGATTGGGCGGTCCTGGCCACGAGGTCATCTTGGGCCAGCGTTTCCTGAGTGCGGCGTAACGCATCCATCAGCGCGGCGGGCGTACCCTCGTACCACACGGTTTCTTCGCTCTCCGCAATCATGCAGTACGCCAGGAGCGACGATTCAAGCTGGTCGAGCAGTTGCGGGGTCGTCACGGTGCGAAGCGCGGCGGGATAAACCACGGCGGCGGCGATATTGGCAATGCCGCGCTGCACCCGCCCCCGCGCATCGCCCAGCACCACTTCTCGCGCCTGCGGGTGATCATCGAATTTGCCCTCGATGACCACGCGCAACCCGCGCCAGTGGAACAGCACATCGGGCCGTTCCCGCCCGCTGGTCTGAATAGTCTCGGCGTCCGCTTGGACTCCGAAGCGGGACAGCAGGATCGCCAGTTGCATGTTGAGGGTTTCTTCGCGATGCCGGTAGTGGGTCATGTCCACAACACCCGTACTTCCGGGGTAAGGCCCTGTTCCCGCGCGGACTTGCAGAAGTTCTGATCGAAGGTGTGCATGATGGCCATGCCACTGACGGCGAGATGCAGGGCGTCGGCGAAATCGGCGCCCAGGCGATACCAGTCGAGCGCCTGAGCCACGGCGTCGTGGTTCTCGATCACGGTGTTGTCAGTTTCCAACAGTTCTGAAAAAAACCGGCTGATTTGTTCCCGCGTCTTGCGGTAGTTCGCCCGCAACACCCATTCCGTCTCCAGCAGCACCGTTCGAGAGATGAATACCGCATTCAGCGCCAGCAGTTGTCTCACCACAGCCACTTGAGACGGATCGTCGTTGGTCGCGGCGCGAACCAGCAAGTTGGTGTCGAACGCAATCATCGGCTGCGCTTCTCGGACTCTTCCCAGTCGGCGCTGTAATTCACCGGCTTGCACAATTCCTCGATGGGAATGGGCGGCCCGTCGTGTTGGAGCATGCCAATCAAATCTTCAAGCCGTTTGCCGTGTTTTTTCGGCGTCGCCTTCAGCAGAACACCGTTGCCAGCAGCGGTCACGGTGAGTTCGGTACCGGCCTCCCAATGCAGCGCATCGCGGATGTCCTTGGGAATGACGACCTGGCCCTTGGTGGATAAGGTGACGGTGGCGGTGGACATAGCGACCTCCGGTAAGACAAAAGGTAAGAATAAATTATGGGTCGGTAGCCGTTAGGGCGCAAGCCTGACCTCGCGTTTTGACTTTATCTACCGCCAACTCAGATTGAAAAAGTAGCCAAGTTATTATTTTTACTGGTAATTATTGATAGTCGATCATGAATCAAAAGCTTTCAGGGAATGCTGTTGTTGGCGGATGCCTGCTGTTTTGATGAATGATTCTAACCGTTCACGCCGGCCAATAGTCGCCGGTAACCTGCTCGGTGCTAAACGGACAAATCTCGGGGAACGTAGTCAGTGGCAAACGGGTTTGTCGGCTAGCCGATCTACGTGCCAATGCGTATTCAGCCACGATTAAATCAGGAATTTGGGCATGTAGGCTTGGGCTATCCATGGTAATTCGCTCTACTTGACGCCGATTGTTGTCAATGCTGTTTTCCCAGCTTCTGGAACGACGACTGGATTGATACTGCCATTTCAACAGATGCAACAGGATGTTATGCAAGTAGCTACTGATGGCGCGCTTATCGCTCTTGCCCATGCTTTCAATTTCCTCGGCTATATTTTCCAAATCTGCCTGGGCGAGCTTACCTTGGCGTAAAAGCGCCGCCTGGGTTTGAGTCCACCGGTAAAAATCATGCTCATAATCAGTTTGAGTGGCGGCATTCATGAATTGATATCCTCGGTTTTAATTTGCATGTCTGCACGGTTTTGTAGATGGATGGGGCTTACACGACCTCCCGAATCAGCGTTTGTTGGCCCTCACAAAATTCCACATGCAGCCTGAAAATCCGGTCTTCCTCGGCGGGATGCCAGCCGTATGGTTCGCGAGCATTTTCCCGCGCCAAGCGCTGAGTAAAAATCTTCGGATTGGCGAATACCCCTTCCTGAGCGATGCCAGAAATCTGCACGCCATCCTTCAATTCCAGCAAACGCTGGAACAGTTCCAGGTTGATGCTCAATATCTCGGCGCCACCGTTGCCGTACCGATAAACCAGACGCAGATGGGTATGCAATGCCTCCAGTCCCTCGGTGGTTTGCGGTACAGGAGCCTCCAGACTGAATTGCGCCCACGGTTTCACCACCCAGAAAGCGCTTTCAATCGGCGTGCGGGGCGTAATGCGCAACGGTACGCCTCGCTCCAGGGGCAACCGTTCACTCCCCTCTCCCACCTGCGGGAGGGGGTTGGGGGTGAGGGTCGTGGATTCAACGACTTACCCCCTCACTCTAACCCTCTCCCCCTTGGCAGGGGGAGAGGGGACTGAATGATTACTATGCCTCCAACACCCACACCTCAGGCGCGATGCCGGCACTGCGCGCCGCCTTGCAGAAGTCCCGGTCAAAGGTATGCATGATCGCCCTGCCGCAGGCCGCCAAGTGCAGCGCATCGGCGAAAGCAAGTCCGTCGGGAGAGGAATGGAATGTGGAAAAGGGTCTTTTGTAATACCCCGGCGCTGGTGTTCTGGGCGCTCGACCGATCCCGGTTGTCGGGAGCAACCGGCCTCCTCTCAACCGGTGCCGCCGTAGCTGGCGATCGCCAGATCTTCCTCGGTCAGGCCGGACTGGGCCTCGCGCACGCGGCGGCGGGCCTCGCCGACGCTTTCATAGATGTACGGGGCCACGTCGCGCTGCTCCAGGGCGTCGCCCAGCTTCATCCGCAGGAAGGCGCTGGTGGTGTAGCGGGTCACGCCGGAATAAAAGCGCTCCATCAGGTCCTTGATGATGTCGGTGTAGGGGTCGAGCAAATCCGGGTCGATGGTGAAGTTGTCGTAGTTGACCACGGCGTAGGTCTTGCGGCCCAACGGCGTCAGATGTTGGGTCACTTGCCGGCGGATTTCCTCGGCGTCGTCCAGGGTCTTGATCTCGTAGCCTTCCAGGTTGACGAAAAACAGATCTTCCTCGGAGTCGTAGGTGAAGCGCTGTTCGACCGGCAGCCGCAGCAGGGCGCGACGCAGGCCCATCGGCTCGTCCAGGAAGATGCGCGGGTCTATCAGTCGCGGCGGCTGTTTGATGACCGGCTGGAAGTCCATCAGCGCGAGAATGTCCTGGTTCAGGTCCACGCCGGGTGCGATTTCGATCAGTTCCATGCCGTCGCGGGTGAGCTGGAACACGCAGCGCTCGGTGACGTACAACACCGGCTGGCCCTTGGCGACCGCGTGCGAGCCGCTGAAAGTGCGGTGTTCGACTTCCTCGATGAATTTCCGACCGGCGCCCGGTTTGGCGATGGCCAGTTGACCCTCGACGATGGCGACCTCGCCGCCGTTCAGGAAGGTGCCGACGAACACCACCCGCTTGGCGTTCTGGCTGATGTTGATGAAGCCGCCGGCGCCGGCCAGCTTGCTGCCGAATTTGCTGACGTTGACGTTACCCTGCCGGTCCACCTGGGCCATGCCGAGAAAAGCGAGGTCCAGCCCGCCGCCGTCGTAGAAATCGAATTGCGAGGGCTGGTCGATAATCGCCTGGGTGTTGCTGGCCGCGCCAAAGTTGAGGCCGCCGGCGGGAATGCCGCCCAGCACCCCCGGTTCGGCGGTCAGGGTCATCAGGTTGATGATCTTTTCCTCGTTGGCGACGTTGGCGATGCCTTCCGGCATGCCGATGCCGAGGTTGACCACGCTGTTGGGCAGAATTTCAAACGCGGCGCGGCGGGCGATGAGCTTGCGCTGGCCGAGCGGCATCGGTGGGATAGATTGTAGCGGCACCCGGATTTCGCCGCTGAAGGCCGGGTTGTAGGGAGTATCGAAGGTCTGCCAGTGATGCTCGGGCGGGGCGACCACGATGCAGTCCACCAGCACGCCGGGAATCTTCACGTTGCGCGGGTGCAGGCTGCCGCGCTCGGCCAACCGCTCGACCTGGACGATGACCACGCCGCCGGAATTGTGGGCGGCGGTGGCGATGGCCAGCACCTCCAGGGTCAACGCCTCCCGCTCCATCGAGATGTTGCCGTCGGAGTCGGCGGTGGTGCCGCGAATCAGAGCGACGTGGATCGGAAACGCCTTGTAGAACAGATATTCCTCGCCACCGAGGGTGATGAGTTCCACCCGATCCCTGGTGGTGATGGCATTCATCTTGCCGCCACCGAAACGCGGGTCCACGAAGGTGCCCAGGCCAACCCGGCTGATGGTACCCGGCTTGTGGGCGGCGATGTCGCGGAACAGGTGAGAGATAACCCCTTGCGGCAGGTTATAGGCTTCGATCTTGCCGGCGATGGCCAACTGGCCCAGTTTCGGCACCAGCCCCCAGTGGCCGCCGATGACCCGCCGAACCAGCCCCTCGTGGCCGAGATGGTTCAGGCCGCGGTCACGGCCGTCGCCCTGACCGGCGGCATAAACCAGGGTGAGGTCGCGGGGCCGGCCAGTTTCCAGGAAATAGTCCTCCAGAGCGACGGCGAGATGCTCGGCGAAGCCAATGCCGACGAAGCCGCCGGTGGCGACGGTATCGCCGTCGCGGATCAGCCGCACCGCTTCCTCGGCGGTGACGATCTTGCCCTTGCTGGTGAACGGCTGGGACGAGAGCAGGGGATGAGGGTGAAGAGTCGGCATCAATACAAAACTCCAAAGCCCGTCTCCCGCAAGCGGGCGAGGGGAGTAAATGATGGTGTTATCCCTTCAGCTTTTGCACCAGCAAATCATTGACCTGTTGCGGATTGGCCTTACCCTTGGACAGCTTCATCACCTGACCGACGAAGAAGCCAAACAGCTTGTCCTTGCCGGCGCGATATTGCGCCAGTTGCTCGGGATTGGCCGCGATCACGTCGTCAATCACCTTTTCAATGGCGGAGGTGTCGGTGATTTGCCGCAAGCCGCGTTTTTCGATAATCGCGTCCGTGTCGCCTTCGCCAGCCCACAGCGCCTCGAACACGTCCTTGGCGATTTTGCCGGAGATGGTCCGGTCCTGAATCCGTCGTAATAAGCCAGCCAGTTGCGCTGCGTCTACCGGACTCTGGGCGATATCCCGATTATCCTTGTTCAGGAACGCCGCCAAGTCGCCCATCACCCAGTTGGCGCACAGCTTCGGTTCGCCGCCCAGCGCCGCGACCACCGCTTCGTAGTAGTCGCCCAGCTCGCGGCTGGTGGTCAGTACCCCGGCGTCGTAACCAGACAAGCCATATTGCGCGATGAACCTCTGCTTCTTGGCGTCCGGCAGCTCCGGCAGGCTGGCGCGGGCGGCATCGATAAAGTCTTGGTCCAGTACCAGCGGCGGCAGGTCGGGGTCGGGGAAGTAACGGTAATCGTTCGCTTCTTCCTTGCCGCGCATCGAGCGGGTCTCGCCTTGGTCCGGGTCGTACAGCCGCGTTTCCTGCACCACCTTGCCACCGGATTCGATCAGGTCGATTTGTCGCTCGATCTCGAATTCAATCGCCCGTTCGACGAAGCGAAACGAATTGAGATTCTTGATCTCGGCGCGGGTGCCGAACTGGGGATCGCCCTTGCGCCGCACGGAAACATTCGCGTCGCAACGGAACGAGCCTTCCTGCATATTGCCGTCGCAGATGCCCAGATAAACCACCAGTTGATGCAGCTTCTTCATGTAGGCCACCGCTTCCTTGGCCGAACGCAAATCCGGCTCGGAGACGATTTCCAGCAGCGGCGTGCCGGCGCGGTTGAGGTCGATGCCGGACAGACCGTGGAAGTCCTCGTGCAGCGACTTGCCGGCGTCCTCTTCCAGATGGGCGCGGGTGATGCCGATGACCTTGCTGATCCCGTCTTCCAGATCAATCGTCAACTGCCCCTTCTGGACGACAGGCAGTTCGTACTGGCTGATCTGGTAGCCCTTCGGCAGGTCGGGGTAGAAGTAGTTCTTGCGGGCGAACACCGAGCGCCGGGCAATGTGGGCGCCGACGGCCAGCCCCAGCATCACCGCCATCCGCGCCGCCTCGCGGTTCAGCACCGGCAGCACGCCCGGCAGTCCGAGATCAATGGCGCAGGCTTGGGTATTCGGTTCCGCGCCGTAAGCGGTCGCGGCGCCGGAGAAAATTTTACTTTTGGTGGCGAGTTGGGCGTGGATTTCCAGCCCGAT
>JBATNZ010000009.1:0-7109 GCA_049290615.1 Candidatus Contendibacter sp. | reverse complement strand
GACGACGGGGGGAATCGGCGGCGTCGATTCGGGCTGGAACCAGTAGAAATACCCACCGCCCGCCAGCGCCAGCCCGGCCAGCACCGCCGCCATCGCGCCAGTTTTCCACCCGAACCGGCGCGCCGGCTGGCCAATCGGACTGCTGGGAGTGATGGTCGGATGAGTGAGACTGGTGATTTCGAGCGGAGCGGCCTGGAGGGTTTCCGGGTGATCCAGCGCGGCGATGAATTCCTGACCGTTCTGGAAGCGCTGGTTGGGGTCCTTGTCCAGCAGTTTGTTCATCACCGGCTGAAAGCGCTGCAATTCCGGTGGCAGTTTGGGAACTGGCGCGGTCACATGCATCATTGCCAGCGCGAAGCTGTCGTCGGCGGTGTAGGGCGCTTTGCCGATGAGCATCTCGTAGAACAGCACACCAAAGCTGTACAGATCGGCGCGGGCGTCCACCGCCTGGCCGCGGATCTGTTCCGGGCTCATGTAGCGCGGCGTGCCAAGGGACAGGCCGGTGCGGGTCATGATCGTGCTGCTGCCGAGGGTCTTGGCGATGCCGAAGTCGGTCAGCACCGGACTGCCGTTTTCACGGAACAGAATGTTTTGCGGCTTGATGTCGCGGTGGATGATGCCGCGATGGTGGGCGTAATGCAGGGCACCGGCGATGGCCCGGGCGATGCCCAGAGATTCCTGGAGCGACAGGCCGCTGCGGATGCGGTGTTGCAGGGTATCGCCCGGCAGATACTCCATGGACAGATAATAGGTGCCCTCGTGGGAGGCGATGTCGTAGACGGTGACGATGTGCGGGTCGCTGAGCTGGGCGATGATGCGGCCTTCCCGCAGGAAGCGCTGGGCAAACTCCTCGTCGGTGGTGAGGACGGGCTTGATGACCTTGAGCGCGACATGGCGGTGCAGCGACTCCTGCAGGGCGAGATAGACAATCGCCATGCCGCCTTGGCCGAGTTCGCGCTCGATCTGATAGCCTGGAATGTACATGTTCGAATTCCGTAACCTGAGGTCGGTGGCCACGATCCAGTGGCGCGTGGATTGTCGCGCCGGTCGTCGCCGCATTATTGGGTCATGTCCCTCGATGGGAAGGTCAAAGCGGCCACGGCGTCGAACCGTCACGATATGATATACCCGCAAAGTGTAGGTAATCGGTGGGTTTCCGGCAAAGGACGCCAAAGAGTTTTTAGCAACTGCCGTGCCGTCCATCCGATAACGAACCACATGGCGGGCCGCCGCCGCCTCTCGAAGAGGACTTTTTCCGTATGTCTGGCAACACCTTTGGCAAGTTGTTCACCGTCACCACCTTCGGCGAGAGCCATGGTCCGGCGCTGGGTGCGATCGTGGATGGTTGTCCGCCCGGTCTGGCGCTGGCCGAGGCGGATTTGCAGCATGATCTGGACCGTCGCCGGCCCGGCAGGAGTCGCCATACCACCCAGCGCCGCGAGCCTGATGAGGTGCGCATCCTGTCCGGGGTGTTCGAGGGCCGCACCACGGGCGCGCCAATTGGGTTGCTGATCGAGAACGTGGATCAGCGCTCCAAAGACTACGGCGAGATCATGGACCGGTTCCGGCCGGGCCACGCCGATTACCCCTATCACCATAAATATGGTTTGCGCGATTACCGGGGCGGTGGCCGCTCCTCGGCGCGGGAAACCGCGTTGCGGGTGGCGGCGGGCGCCATCGCCAAAAAGTATCTGTGGGAGCGCTACGGGGTCCGGGTGCGCGGCTATCTGGCCCAGCTTGGCCCGATTCGACCCGCCAAAGTGGTTTGGGAGGAGGTGGACAGCAATCCATTCTTCTGCCCGGACCCCGACCAGGTGGCGGAACTGGAACAGTTCATGGACGCCCTGCGCAAGTCCGGCGATTCCATCGGCGCGCGGGTGACGGTGGTGGCCAGCGGCGCGCCGGTGGGCTGGGGCGAGCCGGTGTTCGACCGGCTGGACGCCGACATCGCTCATGCGCTGATGGGCATCAACGCGGTCAAGGGGGTGGAGATCGGCGCTGGCTTCGCCAGCGTGGAGCAGCGCGGCACCGAGCATCGCGACGAGCTGAGTCCGGAGGGGTTCCTGAGCAACCATGCCGGCGGGGTGCTGGGCGGGATTTCCACCGGTCAGGACATCGTCGCCAGCATCGCGCTGAAGCCGACCTCCAGTATCCGGCTGGCGGGACGGACCATCAACATGCGCGGCGAACCGGTGGAAGTGGTCACCAAGGGTCGGCACGACCCCTGCGTCGGCATTCGCGCCACGCCCATCGCCG
Source organism: Candidatus Contendibacter sp. (assembly GCA_049290615.1). Taxonomy (GTDB): domain Bacteria; phylum Pseudomonadota; class Gammaproteobacteria; order Competibacterales; family Competibacteraceae; genus Contendibacter. Next base: position 4,853 of record JBATNZ010000009.1, on the reverse strand, counting down.
AGGCGATGCTGGCGCTGGTGCTGATGGATCATGCCCTGCGCCATCGCGCCCAGAACCTGGATGTGCGCGTTGCAACCCCGGTCATTGCCGGCGCCGCGCCGCGCGGGGACGCCGGCTGAGCGGCCGCGCGAGAATTTTCCAACCCGTGCTCACCCTTCGCCTGTACCTGCGCCTGTCCGGCTTCTATCTGTTCTACTTCGCCATTTTGGGCGTGCTGCTGCCGTACTGGGGTTTGTATCTGCTGGCGCTGGGTTTCGAGCCGGCGCGGATCGGCGAATTGATGGCGATTCCGCAGGCCACCAAGCTGGTGGCGCCCAGCCTGTGGGGCTGGCTGGCCGACCGCACCGGCCAGCGGATGCGCGTCGTCCGCTGGGCCTGCCTGGTGTCGGTGCTGAGCTTTACCGGTGTCTATGCGGCGGGTGGTTCGTACCTGGGGTTGGCGCTGGTGATGCTGCTGTTCAGCTTTTTCTGGAACGCGGCGCTGCCCCAGTTCGAGGCGGTCACCCTCAACCATCTGGGCGAGCAGGTCCACCGTTACAGCCGGGTTCGGCTGTGGGGGTCGGTGGGTTTCATCGGCGCGGCGGTCGGCGTGGGTTTCCTGGTCCAGGATTGGGGCGTCGGCATCGTGCCGGCGCTGTTGTGGGGACTGTTCGCCGCGGTGTGGCTCAATAGCCTGCTGGTGCCGGAGTCGCCGGCGGCGCCGACGGTCCAGGTAGCGCCGCCGCTCGGCCAGGTGCTGCGTCAGCCGGTGGTGATCGCCTTCTTCGCCGCCTGTTTTCTCAATCAGGCCGCGCACGGGCCGTACTACGGTTTCTTTTCGCTGTATCTGGAAACCTACGGCTATTCACGCGAATTCATCGGCCTGCTGTGGGGACTGGGGGTGATGACCGAAGTGGGGATGTTTGTGTTTTTTCACCGCGTGTTGCCGCACTTCGGGCCACGTCGGTTGATGCTGGCGGCGCTGGCGCTGGCGGCGTTGCGCTGGCTGCTGATCGGCCATTTCGTGCGCGAGTTGCCGGTCCTGTTGTTCGCCCAGACCCTGCACGCCTTCAGTTTCGGGGTGTTCCATGCCGTGTCCATTCACCTGATTCACCAGTTCTTCCCCGGATCGCTTCAGGGGCGCGGCCAGGCGCTGTACAGCAGTCTGAGCTTCGGGGCGGGCAACGCGGTGGGCAGTCTCGCCGCCGGCTATCTATGGGAAGGGCTGGGGCCGACGGCGATGTACGACTTGGCGGCGGCGCTGGGCGCGCTGGGCTGGCTGGTGGCGTGGCGGGGATTGCGGCTGTGAGTGGGATTGAGAGTCGGTGGGCTATGTGGCGGCGTCGGGTGCAGCGCCCAGTCAGGGATTGCTGCTTTCACCAGGAAAGAAATTGGATGATAATATTTGTTCAAGGGTGTATGGACACTGTTCTGGAAACTGTTGTTGATCAATTCCCGTCTCATCTTCTGCTTTAATTTTAGCTTTTTCGTAAGCTCCTTGCAGTTTTTCCAATAACGGTAGTTTCAAGCTTGGGCTATCTTCAAGCAATTCCATAAGATCAATACGTTGTGTCATAATTGTATTGTGCCAACTTCGCGTTCTTTTTGGAATTTGATACTGCCACTTAAGTAAATGCATGAGCAGTATGCACAGGCGATTTAAAAGTTCACGTTTTTCACTTTTAGCCATCGCTTCTAGTTCTTCGGCAATATGTTCAACGTCAATTTGATGCAACTGATGGTTGCGCATCAGTTGAACATTTTGAATTAGCCAAGCGTAAAAATCTTGGTCATAGCTGTGAGAAATATCCATCACAATTATCTCACACTGAGATTCGATAAAAGAAGGCCGTAGCGCCAAAAGACCCTGCTTCACCTGCCGTGTGTAACACGGTCAGGCGCAACGCCCAGCTAGGCATCGTCGTTGCTAAGCATCTTGATGATATGTTTTGCCAAGCGTTCATTAACTTCACGATGTCGAGGGATAGGTTGTGATATTTTGGTGCGTGGATTTTGATACCAATCATGATTACCACCGTGGCGGATAAAGGCACAACCCATATCCTCAAGTTTTTTTATTAGATCCTTGTTTTTCACGACACTTCGATTTCAGCGACTCGGCGAATATTCGGGATTCTTCCGCTAGTTAGCTCCTTATAAATATCAATCAGATTTTCTTTTAATTTTGTTTCTGTTTCACCTTGAGTCCAGTAATCTGGAAATTCATCAAAGTAGCCTAACCACATCTCTTCATCTTTCCAGTAAGTGTATTTCTGTTTCATTGCTACCTTACTCAATGAGTATTAACACGTTTAGCATTAAATACACCTGCCGTGCGTGGCACGGTCAGGCGCAATGCCCCGTTAGGCCGGCGGTTCATGGCTAGGAGTCATTTCAGCAATTAGAGTTTCCGGTGCAATATCTTGCTCGTTTGGCCAAGTTACTGCACCAAATAAAATACTGACTTGGTTGAAGTAATGAAAATCCCTAAGCTCACGGAAGGCGTTTTTATCAAGATAGGGTTTCATATCGAAAATGCCTTTACGCCCATCTTCAATCTCTACATAAATCTGGTAATCAGACAATGGCTTAACATATTTAACGTCCCAGTACATAGCAACCTCACAGAGGAGCAATCTTGTAAGGTTTTTCACCGCTGGTAGCTATTTCCCAATCGGCTTTTAGTTCATCTCGATGAAGTTCTATCCATGCCTGAACCAATCTCAGTTGTTTGCGCGGTAGCTCTCCAGCCAGTATTTCACCGTCTTCAATGCCAATAGAAGCTTCAAACTCAGCATATTTAGCATGAATATGTGGCAGATTATGGTGTTGGTTATCAATAAGACTCGACTTTGGCCATTTTTTGGTCTCCATGCAGGTTGCTGTCGCTGCAACCTGTTGATTTTATCGAGTTCATCTGTTTATAGGCGGATTTTATAAGTCATTGATCTTTAACGAATAGCCAAAGTCCAGTCAAGACCTGACATGACTGTTAGGCTGCTTGTCTGGGCAATGGGAGTTGGAATCTTCCAGCGACTACACCAGCTACGGTCAAATCTTCGTCAAGCTTTTCCCATCTGAGTGCATATCCGCCCACCTCCACCTGAACTTCTTTAAGCTGATTTTCAGAGGCTTGGCTAAGAATCTGAAAGCGGTCAGCAGGAAAACCTGCTATCCGTCCATCCGTTAATTCAAGATAAATCATTCGCTTTTCTGCCCAAGCTCTGATAGCGACAGGTTCTATTTCAACGATTGTGGTATTCATGGTATTTACCGATCAAAGTTTGCCTATTTTCAAATACGAGTCTTTCAATTTCTCGTAAATCATGGGGAGGTACACCACGATTACAAGCTAAAGCTACAGGGACAAGCCAAAACTTACATTCACCGTTAGCACAGCGTACATGAATGTGGGGAGGCTCATTTCCTTCATCCGAGTAGAAGTGGAAGCGAAAATTTCCAATTTTCATGACTGTTGGCATCTGTATCCTATGTCAGTAGTAGTCTGGAGCCACGCTATTCGATGAACGTTAAATTACCCACAACAGAACAATGGCGCGGTCTCCAGTGCAGCATTCAGTTAGGCGGGTTACGCTTTGCTAACCCGCCCTACGCGCTACGCGCTTTGGCGCGTCCTCTGGATGGGCTTGTTAGACAATTGAGTTGAAAATCGTGGTCTGTCCCTTATTGCTACTTATTGCTACTCTGGATATCAGGCAGAATGAAAATCCCAGTGCCAGGTTCATTAACATCATGATTTTCTAGCCATCTTGGATCGGTTTGGTTCTGTTCAATTTGCATCATCTGATGTTCCTTTCTTTCCCAATAGGGACAGATTGTACTTAATAATCGCAGCCTAACGCTTAGCATCAGCCGCGCGCGTAGCGCGTCGGCTGCATGCTTTTGTTAGGGCTATCGGAATAAATCAAGCTTGGCCCATTTTTCCCATTTTTCCTTCCAGCCGCCGCGCTCTTTATAATTCGCTAGCAAAAATATTCGAGCCTGGCCCCTTTTGCTCCCTTTTGCTCCCTTTGACCCGACAGGCGTCAAAATATTAGCTGGGCTCCGCCATAGATCGTTAGCCCAGTCTGTGGGGTGTAGTTGAGGCGCAGGCCGGCCCCAAAACGATTCGAATTCTCGCCCTGTTTGGCGATCTGCTGCCCCACAGTAATGGCGTTGCCGATGGCGGCCGCATCGTCGCTGTGCAGCTTGTACCATGCGAGTGGGTTGTTAGGTGCCGAGCTGATGTCACTCGCCATGCTCTGAAGCCCACCAGCCGCTGAGTTGAACGTGGTTGAGAGTTCCCTTGGAAACGGAAGAAGACCCGCGCCATAGCTAATGCCAACACCAGCGGATTTCTGCGTCACGCTCGCAGATGCCCCGAACTTGAACCCGCGAAAAACCAATCCCAGATCGACGTTCCCGCTGGCAGGATTGACGCCAATCGTCGTTGAAACGCGGCGGACACTTAGAGAAGCTTCCAAATTGCCTCCGTAATTGTACGCCAGACTTGTGAGAAAGCTCCCGGACTTGTAGGCAAGATTCACCTTGCTGGTGTTGGCATCGAGTGCCAGCACCCAGAGCTGCATCTGGAGCTTTGGAGGAAGCAGCTTGAAGTCGATTTCGAATTCGTTCCCCATTATGAATTCCTCAACCGGAGTCTAAAGCTCATAGCTCGATGTTTCATGGTGTACTCCTGAGAGAGATGAAAGGTTTCTACTGTGGTTACGCAGTTGCGCGGGCACCAGTTTTGTCAGGAGTCTTGCGGCTCCATCCCCCCTAACGGGCGCGAGTTGAGCGTCGTCCCGAAGGGGTGACGTTCCAACGAGGGTTCGACGGCGTGTTGCGCCGAGAACCCGAAGTGGGCTCAACTC
>JBATNZ010000008.1:0-73519 GCA_049290615.1 Candidatus Contendibacter sp. | reverse complement strand
CACCATCACCGAGCTGGAGTCCACCTCGCGCAGAAAGCGCCTCGCCCGGCTGTAATCCTCGGTGACGATGGCATCGGTGTGGGCGGAACCGTAGGTGGCGATGTGGTTCATGGCCTCGTCCATATCCCTCACCACGCGCACCGCCAGAATCGGGGCCAGATATTCGGCGCGCCAATCGTCCTCGGTGGCGGTCTTGACGTCGGGCAGCATGTCGCGGGTTCGGGCGCAGCCGCGCAGTTCCACGCCGGCCTCCCGGTACATCCGACCGAGCACCGGCAGAACCCGCTCGGCGATGCCCCCGGCCACCAGCAGGGTTTCCATGGTGTTGCAGGTGCCGTAGCGCTGGGTCTTGGCGTTGTAGGCGACCGCGACCGCCTTGTCGAAATCGGCGCGCTCGTCGATGTAGACGTGGCAGACGCCGTCCAGATGCTTGATCACCGGCACCCGCGCCTCGCGGCTGATCCGCTCGATCAGACTTTTGCCGCCGCGCGGCACGATCACGTCCACGTATTCGGCCATGCGGATCAATGCGCCGACGGCGGCCCGGTCGGCGGTGTCGATGACTTGCACCGCGTCCGCCGGCAAGCCAGAGGCGGCCAGACCCTGCTGGATGCAGGCGGCGATGGCCTGGTTGGAATGCAAGGCCTCGGAGCCGCCACGCAGGATGGCGGCGTTGCCGGCCTTCAGGCACAGCGCGGCGGCGTCGGCGGTCACATTCGGCCGCGATTCGTAGATGATGCCAATGACGCCCAGCGGCACCCGCATCCGCCCGACCTGAATCCCCGACGGCCGGTACTTGAGGTCGGTGATTTCGCCCACCGGGTCGGACTGGGCGGCGATGTCGCGCAAGCCTTGCGCCATCGCCCGCACCCCCTTGGATGTCAGCTCCAGCCGGTCCAGCAGCGCCGGCTCCAGGCCGGAAGCGCGCCCGGCATCCATGTCCTTGCGATTGGCGGCCAGCAACTGGTCCTCGGCTGCTTCCAGTGCGGTGGCAATAGCCAGCAGGGCGGCATCCTTGACCCGGGTTTCGGCGCGGCCGACGAGCCGGGATGCGGCGCGAGCACGCTGGCCGACCCCGCTCATGTAGTGACTGATGGCGTTGGCGGTTTCCGTGTTGGTATTCATCAAATCATGCCACCTCGTGGCCGACGCCGCGTTGCGCCGGGTTGGAAATTGATCCTTCTCATTCAATCTTCATCGGCCAACAGGTCCACGCCGGCCAGCCGCAGGCCATTCGCCAGCAGCGCATCCCAGGGGGAACCGACCTCGACGCCCTTGACCAATCGGTCGGTTCGGGCGCAGGCGCGCAGCAGGCGCCGACAGGCGGCCAAGGTTAGCCGTTGCAGGGCCTGGCGCAGCAGCGGCTTGCGCTTGTCCCAGACCTTCTGCTCGGCCAGCGCCGCTTCCAGCGCCTGACCGTGGTCCCGGGCGAACGCCAGCGCCGCTAACCGGCGGATGTCCTGATGCAGCGCCCAGTTCGCCAGCACCGGTTCCACGCCCTCGCCGCGCAGACCGTCCAGAATCCGGGTCACCCGCTCGGGTTTTCCGAGCAGGGCGGCGTCCACAAAATCATAGATGCTGTAACGGGCGTTGTCGCCCACCGCCGCCAATACCGCTTCGACAGTCAACTCCCGGCCAGCGACCAGCAACGCCAGCTTTTCGATTTCCTGGGCGGCGGCCAGCAGATTGCCCTCGACCCGCTCGCTGAGCAGGGTCACCGCGTCCGGCGTGGGATTCAGACCCCGACTCCGCAGCCGGCGGTCGATCCAGCCTGGTAACTGACCGGGTTCCACCGGTGCGGCCTGGACGACTACGCCCGCGCCGTCCAGCGCGGCGAACCAGCGACTTTTCTGGGTCGCCCAGTCCAGCTTGCCGGCGGTGATCAGCAGCACCGTGTCATCCGCCGGTCGCGCCGCGTACTCGCTCAACGCTTTCGCGCCGGCGTCGCCCGGCTTAGCGTTGCCCAACCGTAATTCCAGCAATCGCCGGCTGGCGAACAACGACCGGCTGGCCGCCCGCCGCCGCAGCGTATCCCAGTCGAAACCGACTTCCACCGTCAGGCATTCCCGCTCGTCGTAACCCCGCTCGCGGGCGGCGGCGCGGAGGGCATCGGCGGCTTCCTGGGATTGCAACGGTTCCTCGCCGAACACCAGATACAGCGACGCCAGGGTTTTGCGCAGATGCGTGGCCAGTTGGTCGGGACGCACTCTCACGATTTGATGGCCTGCAAACGGCGAATGATCTGCCAGGCCAAGTCGTCGGCCATGCTGTCCACCAGCGATTCCTGCGCGGCCTCGAACCCCAGCACCCGGTTCTCGTCGAACAACAACGCGCGGTTGGCGCTGAGACCTTCCTCCGCAATCAGGGTCTTGCCGTTGGCCAACGTGACCTGGTAGGCGACGCTGTAAACTAGCCAGTAAACCCGCTTGATGTCGAAGCGGTCGGCGGCCACCGCGCGCCGGCCACTGCCCTCGCGCAGGATGGTGATGGTTGCGGTCGCCTGGGCTGGGTCGCGGGTCACGGTCACCCCGTTGCTTGCCAGCAGCAGCGGCAACTTCCGGCTCAGAATGCCGGGCGGCATGCCGATGGCCTGCTGACTTTGCACATAAATCACCGCCAGTTCCGGCGGCAGTTGCGCTTGGCCGCGCAACTGAAAGCCGCAACCGGCCAAGAGCAACACCAGTAATAGCCCTACTCCACTCCGAACGATCCAGTGCATGACAACCCTCACCCCCAGTTCCTCTAAACTTCCGTGCTTTCCTCTTCCACCTTTCAGCAAACCACATTCACCAGCTTGCCGGGCACCACCACGATCTTGCGGATCGGCCTGCCCTCGATAAAACGCTGGACGTTGGGTTCGGTCTGGGCGGCCTGCTCGATGGCGGCCCGGTCGGCGTCCACCGGCACCTCGATCTGGCCGCGCAGTTTGCCGTTAACCTGCACCACCAGCGTCACCAGCGACCGCGCCAGCGCCGCCGCGTCGGGTTCCGGCCAGGCCGCGTTCAGCACATCCTCGCCATGGCCAAGTTCCCGCCACAGCGTATGGGTGAGGTGCGGCGCAATCGGCGAGAGCAGCGGCAGCAGGATGCTTGATCCCTCGCGGCGCACGGTGGCGGCGTGGGCGTTCGCGCCAGCCTCGATCCGATTCAGGGCATTCAGGATTTTCATGCCGCCGGAAACCACGGTGTTGAACTGGTGGCGGCCAAAGTCGAACAACGCCTGCCGCAGCGCCTCATGCACTTCGCGGCGGATCTCGCGCAAGGATTCGGACAACGCGGCGGCGTCCGGTTCGCCGGCGGCGCGGATCGCGTCCTGATGCTCGGCGGCGAAGGCCCACAGCCGCCGCAGGAAGCGGTAGGCGCCGGCCACCCCGGAGTCCGACCATTCCAGCGCCTGATCGGGCGGCGCGGCGAACATCATGAACAGCCGGGCGGTGTCGGCCCCGTACTGCTCGATCAAGGTCTGTGGATCGACGCCATTGTTCTTGGATTTGGCCATCTTCTCGATAGCGCCGATCGCCACCGGCTGGTCGTCGCGCTTGAGAGTCGCGACCAGCGGCCGGCCCTTGTCGTCGGTCCGCACCACCACATCGGCGGGATTGATCCACTGCTTGCGACCGTCCGCGCCTTCCCGATAGAAGGTGGGCGCCACCACCATCCCCTGGGTTAGCAGGTTGGCGAACGGTTCCGAAACCGTGGTCAGCCCCAGATCGCGCATGACCTTGGTCCAAAACCGGGAATAGAGCAGGTGCAGAATCGCGTGCTCGATGCCGCCGACGTACTGATCCACCGGCATCCAGTAATCGGCCCGCCCGTCCACCATCGCCTTTGCGCCCGGTGTGCAGTAGCGGAAGAAGTACCAGGACGAATCCACGAAAGTGTCCATGGTATCGGTCTCGCGCCGCGCCGGCTTGCCACACTTCGGGCAGGCGCAATGCAGGAATTGGGCGTATTTGTTGAGCGGGTTGCCGGAGCCGTCCGGCACCAGATGATCGGGCAACACCACCGGCAACTGCTCGTCCGGGACCGGCACCGCGCCGCAGGATTCGCAATGGATGATCGGAATCGGCGTGCCCCAGTAGCGCTGGCGGGAAATGCCCCAGTCCCGCAACCGCCAAATCACTTTCTTCTCGCCCAGGTTCTTGGCGTTCAGATCGGCGGCGATGGCGTCCACCGCATGGTCGAAGTCGAGGCCATCATAGTTGCCGGAATTGATACAGATCCCGTAATCAGCGTAAGCGTCGCGCCACGGCGTGGGCGTGTCGTCGCCGACGCTGGTGCGGATCACCGGCCTGATCGGCAGGCCGAACTGATGGGCGAACTCGAAATCGCGCTCGTCGTGGGCCGGCACCGCCATCACCGCGCCCTCGCCGTAGCCCATCAACACGTAGTTGGCCACCCACAGCGGCAGTGGCTCGCCGGTGAGCGGATGGGTGACGGTCAGGCCGGTCGGCATGCCCTTCTTTTCCTGGGTCGCCAGTTCGGCCTCGGTGACGCCGCCATGCCGGCATTCGTCGATGAAGGCAGCTAGCGTGGGATTGTCCTTCGCGGCGTGCAGCGCCAGCGGGTGTTCGGCGGCCACCGCGACGTAGGTCGCGCCCAACAGGGTGTCGGCCCGGGTGGTGAACACCCAGAGGATGCCCGATGCACCCTCACCCCCAGCCCCTCTCCCGGTGGGCGAGGGGGGCAATGAGTAGGGAAAACCGATCCGCACCCCGTGGCTCTTGCCGATCCAGTTCTTCTGCATCAGCTTGACCTGCTCGGGCCAGCCGGACAGCTTGTCGAGTTCCGTCAGCAGTTCCTCGGCGTACTTCGTGATCGCCATGTAGTACATGGGAATTTCGCGCTTCTCGACCACCGCGCCGGTGCGCCAGCCGCACCCGTCGATCACCTGCTCGTTGGCCAGCACGGTCTGGTCCACCGGGTCCCAGTTCACCACGCCGGTCTTCAGATAAACGATGCCCTGTTCCAACATCCGCAGGAACAGCCACTGGTTCCAGCGGTAATAGTCCGGGGTACAGGTCGCTACCTCGCGATCCCAGTCCACGGCGAAACCCAGCGACCGGAGTTGTCGCTTCATGTAAGCGATGTTGTCGAAGGTCCATTGCGCCGGGGCGACGCCGCCGGCCATCGCCGCGTTTTCGGCCGGCAGACCGAAAGCGTCCCAGCCCATCGGCTGCAACACGTTCTTGCCCAACATGCGCTGGTAGCGGGCGATCACGTCACCGATGGTGTAGTTGCGCACGTGGCCCATGTGCAACCGCCCGCTGGGATAGGGAAACATCGAAAGACAGTAGTATTTTTCGCGATCCGGCTCCTCGCGCACGGCGAAAGTCCGTTGTTCGTCCCAATAGTTTTGTGCTTCCGCTTCAATGAGTTGCGGGTTGTAAGACTCGGCGATCACGGCGATTTCCTGGCTTTCAAACGAAGTGCGGTAAGATAGCACAACATTTTTATCCCGACAGCAGACCGGCCAGGTCGGAAGCCCCCTGCTCTCACCCGATCCCCTCGTTTCGCTTTCCCCAATGACGGGGCGATGAGACCAAAATGATGACGAGGATGTCCGCCCAATGAATGGCAGCTACTACACCGCCGACCGTGGTGACATCGTTGACTTCCTGCGTTCCCACGGTCCTTTCCACCAGGCGCTGGATATCGGCTGCGCCGCCGGTCGCCTGGGCGGTCAACTCCGGGCAGCGGGCATCGTGCATTCCTGCGACGGCATCGAACCGCATCCCACGGCGGCCAAGATGGCTTTCAGCCAACTTCAGCAGGTTTGGAACTGCGATCTTGCAGACGCTCTGTCCGAAGCGCCCTGGGTGGATTACGATCTTTTCATCCTGGCCGACGTACTGGAACATCTGGTCGATCCCTGGCAGACCCTCCGGGATATTCACGACCGCGCCCGGCCTGGCGCACGACTGATGGTCAGCGTGCCCAACGTGCGGCACCAGAGCGTGGTGTTCCCGTTGCTTTTCCTGGGGCGCTTCGACTATGTTGACGCCGGCATCATGGACCGTACTCATCTCCATTTTTTCACCCCCGCGAGCTTGCGTAAGACGGTGGAAACCACCGGCTGGCGGGTGCGGGCGGAATCCCTCAACATCAAGAAAAAATACCGGAAATGGTGGTTTCCCCATCGCCTGCTCGGGCAGTTCCTGGCCGTCCAATGCTTCCTGCTGGCGGAGAAATAACGCCGTCGCTCATCAGCGTGGCGGTGCCCGCGTACAACCACGCCCGCTATATCGGCGCCTGTCTGGACTCCGTCCGTAACCAGACCTACCCCGAACTGGAACTGGTGGTGGTGGATGACGGTTCCAGCGACGGTACCGGCGAGATCGTCCAGCGGTTTATCCAGGAACATGGGAGCCGCTTTCGCCGCGTCGAACTGATTCGACAGGACAACCGGGGAGTCAGCGCGGCATCCAATCGCGCCATCGGCGCGTGTCGGGGTGAATGGGTACACTTGCTGGGTTCGGATGATCGGCTCTATCCCCACAAGATCGAAGCCCAATGGCGGGCGATCCAGCATTGGGGGGATGAACGGCTCGCCCTGGTCTACGCGGACGCCGACCTCATCGACAAGGACGGGACCGTCGTTCCAAAGAACACCGGCGAGCGGCCCCGACCAGGCCCCGACCCGCACGCCTATCGGTCGCTGATTCTGGGCAATCCCATTCCCAATCCGACCGTGGCTCTCCACCGCGAGCGCTTCGCCAGCATGGGCGGCTTCGACGAATCGCTCCGGCTGGAAGACTGGGACTGCTGGTTGAGGCTCGCCACCCGCTACGCGCTGGCGCGCGTACCCGAACGACTGGTTGCCTACCGCCGCCATGACGCCAACGCTAGCCTTCGGCAACGGATGATGCTCCAGGATTCCTGGATCACTCTGGGTCGATTTTTCGAACACCACGGCGAACTCATCCCTCCCGCCCTTGCGCGAACAAGCTTCCGCCACCGTATGCGCAGCTTCCGGCGCTGGGCGCGCAACAACGCGCCTGCCTTGTTGCCTGGAATCGTCCGGGACACCCTGCGCGCCTACATGCGTACCCCGGAGCCTGCATTGTTTTATTACTACGCCCGGTTATGTGATGGTTAGAGCTGAATCCGCCTTGGGGATGGGGTGGATTTTCGATATTTCACGCCTACCTGATTTTCATAGCGAGGTCCCTCATCCGTGAACGACCCCCATCCGCAATCCCCCGCGCTCAGCTATCGCGACGCCGGAGTGGACATCGACGCCGGCAACCGGCTGGTGGACCGCATCAAGCCGCACGCCCGCCGCACCCTCCGGCCCGGCGTACTGGGCGGGCTGGGCGGATTCGGCGCGCTGTTCGAACTACCGCTGGACCGCTATCACCAGCCGGTGCTGGTATCCGGCACCGACGGCGTCGGCACCAAGCTCAAGCTGGCGCTGGAATTGAACCGGCACGACACCATCGGCGTCGATCTGGTCGCCATGTGCGTCAACGACGTGCTGGTGGTTGGCGCCGAACCGCTGTTTTTCCTGGACTATTACGCCACCGGCAAACTGGACGTGGAGGTAGCGACGGATGTGATCAAGGGCATCGCCGACGGTTGCGAGCAGGCCGGCGCGGCGCTGGTCGGTGGCGAAACCGCTGAAATGCCGGGGATGTATAGCGACGGCGATTATGACTTGGCCGGCTTCTGCGTCGGCGTGGTCGAGAAGGCGCGGATCATCGACGGCAGCCGGGTCAAACCCGGCGACGCACTGCTGGGTCTGGCCTCCTCCGGGCCGCATTCCAACGGCTATTCGCTGATTCGCAAGATTGTGGCGGTCAGCGGCGCGAAGCTGGACCAGCCGTTCGATAGCCGCACTCTCGGCGAAGCCTTGCTGGCCCCGACCCGCATCTACGTCAAGCCAATTTTAAAGTTGCTGGAACAGGTCGAAATCCGCGCCATCGCCCACATTACCGGCGGCGGTCTGACCGAAAACCTGCCGCGGGTGTTGCCCATCAATACCAAGGCGGTCATCGACACCCAAAGCTGGCAACGGCCGACGGTATTTCAATGGTTGCAGCAACAGGGTGGCGTAACCGAAGCGGAAATGCGGCGCACCTTCAACTGCGGAGTCGGGCTGGTGGTCTGCGTTGCGGCGGAAGACGCGGATCGGGCGCAAACGATGTTGCGGGAGGCGGGCGAAACGGTCTGGCGGCTGGGCCACATCGCTGCTGGCAACGGCGAGCCAGTCGTGGAGTTCCAACCGTGAGCGGCGGCGACAAAAGCCGGCTGGTGGTGCTGATTTCCGGGCGCGGCAGCAATTTACAGGCGATTCTCGATCAGGCGGCGAGCGGGGAATTACCGGTCGAGGTCGCGGCGGTGATCAGCAACCGGCCCGGCGTGCAGGGCCTGGAACGGGCGCGACAAACCGGCGTTCCGGCGCTGGAGCTGGATCATCAGCATTTCGCCGACCGGCCGGAGTTCGAGGCGGCGCTGATTGAACTGATCGACCGTTATCAGCCGGATCTGGTGATTCTGGCGGGCTTCATGCGGGTGCTGACTCCTGGCTTCACCGACCATTACCGGGGCCGGCTGCTCAACATTCACCCGTCGCTGTTGCCCAAGTTTCGTGGCCTGCACACCCACGAACGCGCCATCGCCGCCGGGGAAACCGAGCATGGGGCCAGCATCCATTTCGTGACCGCCGAGTTGGACGGCGGGCCGGTCATCGTGCAGGCCCGGGTGCCCGTGTTGCCGGGCGACGATCCCGACACCCTGGCGGCGCGGGTGCTGGAACAGGAGCACCGGATGTATCCGCAGGCGATTCGCTGGTTCGCGGAGGGACGGCTGCGACTGGATGGAGAGCGGGTGTGGTTTGATGGGGAGCCGCTGGCGGAACCGCTGCGGATGGCTTGTTGCTCCCCGCACACGCCCCGGTTCAGCGGCGGCGCGTAGCGCTGTCCGCTGCAACCGGTCGTTAGCTGGCCTGACCACGTCAGCGCTCAAGGCGACCTCTCCTATTTGACCCGCCTCATCGGCGGCTGTTTTCCCTTGCTTTCGAGCGCCTCAGGGCTTCAAATCCCATTCCTTGAGTTTCTTCGCAGCCGTGCCGAACTGGCCTAGTTGGTAAACGGCCGCGCCCGCCGGCGAGAAGGTGAACGGCTCAAACGGTTCGGTGAGCATCTTGTCGAGGTATTCGCGGGGCGCCACCCCGGTGCTGACGTGCGGATTGAAGTTCTCGCCGGTTAGCTTCGACGCAAACGTCGACACGTATTGGATTATGGCCGCGTCGGTGGCGGGATCGTCGTGCGGAGCAGTAAACGCGCTGATCGGGCCGGTTTCCACCGTGAATGGTTTCACAGCGGCAACGATGTCCGCTTGCAGCTTGAGCAGTTCGGGCGTCGGCTTCGCGACAATGCCCGCGACGCCAAGCGCACCGGCCGGGGCGTAGTAGTATTTGAAGGCCTCCAGCTTCATCGCGTTCACGTTTGCGCTGGCGAGAACCTTCTCCTCGGCGGCATAGACCTGGTCGAGATCCGCCGTGCGAACGAAACGCTGCACCATCGTGATATGCGGACGGTGCGTCGCATCCAGGGCGAAACCTTTCGGGAAGACCGCGAGCAGGCGGGCGTTGTTGGCTTCGGCATGCTGGAGCATCGTGGCGTCCGGCTCCAGCAGGATATCAATGGCCGTGACCGGGGTCTGCTCGAACGCGAAGACCTGTTTCCAATCGTCCTTCATGCTGACTACGGTCCAGCCCTCTTTTTGCGCTTCGTCGTAAACCGACTGAGTGAACGCACCCAGCTTGACGTCCGGCAATCCGAGGGCCGGACCGTAGGCGTATTCGCGCGCCGCATCATCATGCAGTACCAGCAGCTCGAAACGTGCGCCGCTTCCGCCCTGCGTGTATTCCAACATCTCTTGATCGCCCCGTGAATTGCCGAACGCGGCAATGGGCCGGCGGCCGATGTGCTGGTTGATGCCGACCGGCTTGTCGGCTTTGTCATCGTTGAAGTTGAGTTCCGGCAGGCGCACCAGGACGGGCTTGCCGTCACGCATTTCAAATTTTGTCTTGATGCTGCTGCCGATGACCTGTTCCGGCGGGATGCCATAAATCTGCTCCGCCCACGGGCGCATGAACTCGATGCCGCCGCCGGAGACGATGTAGTTCTTAAAACCGTTCGCGCGCAGGTAGGCGAGCACTTCGAGCATCGGCTGATAAACCATTTCAGTGAAGAGCTTGCCGGTCTTCGGATGTTTCGCGGTGGCGATCCAGTCCTTGACGATCTGCTCGAATTCCACCGTGGTCATGCCCGCGTGCGTGGCCATGACGATTTCGAGGAGTGCGTGGTCGCCGCCCGCGAGCGCGGTTTTCATGTCGCCCTTGAGCAGCGAGGCAAAGGGTTCCTTGTTCTTCCATTCGGGATGCTGCGGCGCAAGCGCCTTCACCCGGTCGAGCGCGAAGTACAATTGAACGGGCAGCGGCTGCTCGCACCAGAGTGTGCCGTCGTTGTCGAAGGTGGCGATCCGCTCGGCGGGCGGGACAAAAGCCGGCGAACCTTCCTTCGTCACCTTCTCCACGAAACTGATGATCCCCTGCTTTGCGGGCCCGTTGTTCCACGATGGAAGCGGGTCGGCGGCAAAGGCTGCGTTGGCAAGCAGCAGCAGGCCGAGCAGAACCTTCGTCAGCGAGCCTTTCATTCATTTCTCCTCGTAATGCGAATTGATGGCGGGACACTTCTTCCAAAGCGCCCCGCCGCGTCCGCCCTACTTCGACCCGCCGCCTTCCTTCAGCTTCTCCATGACTTCGTCCATATTGAAGGCGGCAGCCTTCTGCCGCTGCGGATAGTCCTTGAACGTCGCCAGGAACTGGCCCACATAGGCCTGCGCGGGGACCAGCAAGAAAGCGTGATCCAGCAACCAATCGTAGTAAGTGTTCGAGGTGATGTCCGCCCGCTCATACGGATCGGTCCGGAGGTTGAAGATCTTCGGGATCCGCAAGCTGGTGAACGGGTTCGACCAGATAAGCATCGTTCCCTGGGCTCGCTGCTCCATGAATGCCAGCTTCCAATTGTCGTAGCGGAGCCCGGTCAATTGCTGGTCATCGTTGATGTACAGGAATGACTCCCGCAGGCTCTTCGCGACTTGGCCGGTCAGGTAGGGAACGAGGTTGTCACCGTCGAGGTGAACCTTGTAGGTCATATCGCCCACCTTGTAACCCTTGAGCAGCTCGTCCTTCACCTGCGTGTCACCAGCCATGGCCACAAAGGTCGGCAGCCAGTCGAGGTGCGCGACGATGTCGTTGGACACACTGCCCGGCTTGATCTTGCCCGGCCAGCGGACCATGGCCGGCACCCGGTAGGCGCCTTCCCAGTTCGAGTTCTTTTCGCTGCGGAACGGCGTCATTGCGCCGTCCGGCCAACTGTTCATGTGCGGACCATTGTCGGTGCTGTACATGACGAAGGTGTTGTCCGCAATGCCCAGATCGTCCAGCGCCTTGAGGACCGTGCCGACATTCTTGTCGTGGTCGATCATGGTGTCGTGGTACGGGCTCTGCCAGCGTCCCGCCTGGCCGATGCTCTCCGCCTTGGTGTGGGTGCGGAAGTGCATGTGGGAGAAGTTCACCCAGACAAAGGCTGGCTTGCCGGCTTGGTTTTGCCGCCGGATGAAATCTACTGCCCGGTCGGCAACGTCATCGTCGATGGTTTCCATCCGCTTCTTGGTCAGGGGCCCAGTGTCCTTGCACACCTGCTTGCCGACCTTGCCGAAGCGCGGTTCCACCGTCGGATCGTCCGTGGTCGAGGCTTTGCAGTCCATCACGCCACGGGGACCGAACTTGGCACGGAACGCCGGATCTTTCGGATAGTCCGGCAGTTCCGGTTCTTCCTCGGCGTTGAGGTGGTAGAGGTTGCCGTAGAACTCGTCGAAGCCATGCACCGTGGGCAGGTACTCGTTGCGGTCGCCCAGGTGATTCTTGCCGAACTGGCCGGTGGCATAGCCTTGTGCCTTCAACAGCTCGGCAATCGTCGGGTCCTCCTTTTGCAGCCCTACCGTAGCGCCCGGCAAGCCGACCTTGGTCAAGCCGGTGCGCAGGCCGGACTGGCCGGTGATGAACGACGCCCGGCCGGCGGTGCAGCTCTGCTCCGCGTAGTAGTCGGTGAACATCATGCCTTCGCGGGCAACCCGGTCGATGTTGGGCGTCTTATAGCCCATCAAGCCCTGCGAGTAGGCGCTGATATTGGATTGCCCGATGTCATCGCCCCAGATGATGACGATGTTGGGCTGACTTGCCTCCGCGTGGGCCGTGACCGACGACAGGAAAATACCGGAGGCGGCGAGCAGCATGACGGTTCGTTTCATGGTCATTTCATTCCTTCCTGGTTGATGATTCTAAGCCAGCTAACAACAACTATCGGGAATTCCTAAACCGCCGGCCCCTGGACCAGCAGCGTCCCCGTGCGGCCGGGCACCGCCCCATAAATCACCTCGTGTCGCGGCATGAAGTCTAGCGGCATCTCGCTGGCCAGCGCCCGTAATGCGCCGAGGCGATAGCCCTGAGCGCGCCAGCCCGCGAGCAGCCGGTCGAGGATGAGCAGGAATTTCATGCCTTCGAGTTCGGCGTGCAAGGTGAAGACATGGCCGGTCGCCGGCGCCGTCCGCGTCATTTCCAGCAGGCGGTCGGCCACGTTATCCGGCGTCACGCCATCCACGCCGATCAATTCGTCCAGCGTCGGCAGCGTGGTCGGAAACTGGGGACAGCGGATCGTCTCGCCGTCCACCACCGGCAGGAAGGGATGGGTTCCACGCCCGTCGGAACAGCAGGCGAAGCCCAGTTCCCCAGCGAACCGCAGCGCGTGGCTGTTCATCTGCCAGCCGGCCGCGCCATGCACGGTCGCCGCCGCGCCCAAGATTTCAGCGTAACGCGCGACCGCCTTGCGCATCTGGCGAACCGTCCACTCCCGGTCAGCCCCGGCCACTCGATCCTGCCAGAGTACATGATCCCAGCAATGAATGCCGGTCTCGAAACCGGCATCACGGACTCTCCGCATCACGTCGCCCGCGCGTTGGCCGATGTCCGGCCCGGGCAGCAGCGTCCCGTAGAGCAGGGTCTTCAGTCCGTAGTGCTCGATCACCGAAGTCCGTTTCACCTTGCCGAGAAAACCGCGTCGGAACACCCGCCGGATTGCCCAGCCGGTATGGTCGGGACCGAGACTGAACAGAAAGGTCGCGTCGGTCTGGTGGCGTCGAAACAGTTCGACCAGTCGCGGCACGCCTTTCAGTGTCCCGCGCAGGGTATCGACATCGACCTTGAGGGCTAGCAGCGGTGCTGACATCGCGACTTACTGGATCAGGGCACTGGCGTCGGCGACGTGGGCGCGGTAAGCCTCAAAGATCAGCCGCAGCGCGTCGTCCATCGTCACTTTTGGCTGCCAGTCCAGATCGGCGCAGGTATTCTCGATCTTCGGCACCCGCTGCTGCACGTCCTGATAGCCCTTGCCGTAATAGTCCATCGCCGTGGTCTCGATCAGTTGAACCTTGGCCGCGTTATCGCGGTATTCCGGGTATTCCACCGCCAGCTCCAGCATCCGCGTCGCCAGTTCGCGCACCGACAGGTTGTTGCGCGGATTGCCGATGTTGTAGATCTGGCCGCTGGTCACGCCCCGCTCGTTGGCGATGATCTTGAGCAGCGCGTTGATGCCATCGTCGATGTAAGTAAACGAACGCCGCTGGGCGCCGCCATCGACCAGCTTGATCGACTCGCCCCGCGCGATCTGGCCCAGAAACTGGGTGATGACCCGGGAGCTGCCTTCCTTGGGGGTGTTGATCGAATCCAACCCGGCGCCAATCCAGTTGAAAGGCCGAAACAGAGTGAAATCCAGCCCCTGCTCCATCCCGTAGGCCCAGATTACGCGGTCCATCATCTGCTTGGCGCAGGCGTAGATCCAGCGCGGTTTGTTGATCGGGCCGTAGACCAACGGCGAATTTTCGGTATCGAACTCGGCATCGGCGCACATGCCGTAGACCTCTGACGTGGAAGGAAAAACCAGTCGCTTTCGGTACTTGACGCAGGACCGCACGATAGGCAGGTTGGCCTCGAAGTCGAGTTCGAACACCCGCAGCGGCTCGCGCACATAAGTGGCGGGCGTGGCGATGGCGACCAGTGGAAGCATCACATCGCACTTCTTGACGTGGTATTCGATCCACTCCCGGTTGATGGTGATGTCACCCTCGAAGAAGTGAAAGCGCGGGTTGCCGATCAGATCGCGGACGCGGTCGTCCTGCATGTCCATGCCGTGGATTTCCCAATCGGTGTCCGCCAGGATGCGTTGGGACAGGTGGTGGCCGATGAAGCCGTTGACGCCGAGGATCAGGATTCTTTTCATTGCGCGAAGGGATTCCGAAGTTGACTCCCCTCGCCCGCGGGCGGGAGAGGGGTTGGGGGTGAGGGTATGACCGAGGGAGAGGTGATTAAATCATGACCCTCAGTCGCCGAGCCGCCATGGACCGGAGCCAAATCGCGCGGTCAGCAGCGAGGGAATAACCGGCTCGCCGGCAATCTCCAGCGCGAGGATGTGCAACACACCGCCGTCGGTGCAGCGCACGATGAGTCGGTCGCCGACTCGGGCGAGAACCGCCGGGATGGGCGGCGCGTTCGCCGCGATTACCCGCGTGCGCAGAATCCGCGCCGGCTGGCCGGCCACGGTGGTCAACGCGCCCGGATACGGTGGCGCGACCGCGCGGACCAGGTTGTGGATGCGCGCCGCTGGCCAGGCCCAGTCGATACGTCCATCCTCCGGCTTGCGGCCAGAGAAATAGCTGCCTTGGGCAAGATCTTGAACAATGCGCGGCGCCGTTCCCGCCACCAGCGTCGGCAGCGCCCGATACAGCGCGAGTTCGGCGGCCAGCGTCACCTTGTCGAAAACTTCCCGCGCCGTGTCATCGGGCAGGATCGGCACGGCGGCCTGAGCCACGATGTCGCCAGCATCCGGCTTCTCCACCATGTAATGCAGCGTCGCGCCAGTCTCGGTCTCGCCGTGAATGATCGCCCAGTTGACCGGTACCCGACCGCGATACCTGGGCAGCAGCGAACCGTGCATATTGAGCGCGCCGCGCGGGGCGATGGCCAGCAACGCCGGTGTCAACATTTGCCGGTAGTAAAACGAGAACAGGAAGTCGGGGGTGAAATTGCGGATACGCCGCAGTACATCCGGGGCGTTCGGATCTTCCGGCATGATCGTCGGAATGCCGTAATCGGTAGCGGTGGCAGCGACGCTATCGAACCAGATGTACTCGTTGGGGCTGTCCGAGTGGGTGACCACCAGCGCAACATTAATACCGTGCGCGAGCAACACCTTGAGGCAGCGTACCCCGACGTTGTGATAGGCGAAGACGACGGCGCGGGTCATGGACTCAATCTCCCTCCTCGCGCCGTTCCAGAATCGCCTGGATGGTGAAACGCGGGCGCTCGCGCACCTGCTGGTAGATACGGCCGATGTATTCGCCCAGCAACCCGATGCCGAACAGCAGAATGCCCATCAGCAAAAAGTTGAGTCCGAACAGAGTGAACAACCCTTCTGCTTCCGGGCCGACGATCAGCCGGCGGATAGCGAGATAAACCACGAATGCCGCCGAGGCCAGCGACAGCGTGATTCCAGCCAGCGAGAACATCTGCAAGGGCGCCAGGGAGAAGCCGGTCACCAGATCGAAATTCAGCCGGATCAGCTTGTACAGCGGATATTTCGACTCGCCGGCGGCGCGCTCGGCGTGGGCGACCGTAACCTCGGTCGGGTGGGCGGCGAAGGTGTAGGCCAGCGCCGGAATGTAGGTGCTGACCTCGCGGGTAGATACAATCGCTTTAACGATAGCGCGGCTGTAGGCCCGCAACATGCAGCCCTGGTCGGTCATTTTGATGTGGGTGATACGCTCTCGCAGCCGGTTCATCAACCGCGAGGCGGCGTGCCGCCACCAACTGTCCTCACGGGTTTCCCGGATGCTGCCCACATAGTCATGGCCCTGGTCCATCGCCGCCAGCAGCTTGCCGATTTCCTCTGGGGGATTCTGTAAATCGGCGTCCAGCGTCACCACCCGTTCGCCCCGGCAGTACTCGAAGCCGGCCATGATCGCCAGATGCTGGCCGTGGTTGGCGTTGAACAGGATGACCCGCGTGACGTCGGGCCGGACCAGGAACTGATCCTTGAGCAGCGCCGCCGAGCGGTCGCGGCTGCCGTCGTTGACGAACAGCACTTCGTAGGGCACGCCCAGCGCGTCCAGCGCCGGATAGAGCCGGGCGAACAGCGCCGGCAGGGTCTCCTGCTCGTTGTAGACCGGAATGATGACGGAAAGCAGCGGTTCGCTCATCTCAGACCCTCGCCTCCGCCAGCACCTCGCCGACCGCCTTGCAAACCCGCTCCACGTCGGCGCGGCTCATCGTCGGGAACAGCGGCAGGGTTACCGTCTCGCGGGCGATTCGTTCGGTGTTCGGCAGTTCGCCCTCGTGATGGCCCTGGCGGCGGAACAGGGTGGTGAGATGGGCCGCTTCGTAGGATACACCGGTGCCGATGCCGCGTGCTTCCAGCGTCGCGCGGAATTGCTGGCGGTCCATGGTCATCCGGTCCAGCGGCAACAGCGGCGCGAACATATTCCAACTGTGGCCGGCCTCGTCGCCGGGATAGCCGGGATGCGGCAGCAGGCAGGGCGGATCGGCGGGAAACCGCCGGTAATATTCGGCCACCAATTCCCGGCGCCGGGCGTTGAATTCCTCCAGCCGCGCCAACTGGCCGAGACCGATTCGGGCATTGACATCGGGCAGGTTGAACTTGCCGCCGGGGAAAGCGACATCGCGCGTTCCATCGGGCAGGCGGGTAATACCGTGGAAGCGCAACACTTCAACCTCGCTTGCCTCCGCCTCGCTGTTTAGCACCAACGCGCCCCCTTCAATCGAGGTCATATTCTTGTTGGGATGGAAGCTGAATACCGTGAGATCGCCGAAACCGCCGATCCGCCGCCCGTACCAGCTCGAACCGATGGCCAGCGCCGCGTCCTCGATGACCCGCAGTCCGTATCGCCCGGCGATTCCATACAGACGATCCATATCCACCGGCAGTCCGGCGAAGTGCGTTGGCATGATCGCTTTGGTGCGCGGCGTGATCGCCCGTTCGACCGCGTCGAAATCAAGGTTGCGGCTGGCGAGTTCAACATCAACGAATACCGGGGTCGCGCCGACCTTGGCGATCATGTTCGGCGCGGCGAAAAAGGTTTGCGACGGGGTAATCACTTCGTCGCCGGGGCCGATGCCGCACAGTTGCAGGGCGACTTCCAGCGCGGCGGTGGCGGAGTTCAAAACTCGCACTGGCCGACCGCCCAGATAATCCGACAGCGCCGCCTCGAATTTCTTGACCTGCGGCCCGGTGGTGATCCAGCCGGAGCGCAGCACCTCCGCCACGCCGGCAATGGTGTCCTCGTCCAGCGTCGGGCGGGCAAACGGGAGATAGGGAGCAGTTTTCCCCTCTCCCTCAAGGCGAGAGGGATTGAGGGTGAGGGGCGGAAGTGATGCCATGTCACGATCTCGCGAGCAAATAAACGCCGATGATAATAAAGCCGATCCCGAGCCAACGCCCGCTGCTCAGCATTTCGCCGAACAGATACCAGGCGGCGAAGGCGTTGACGACGTAGCCGATGGACAACATCGGGTAGGCGATGCTGACCGGTACGCGAGACAGCGCCAGAATCCAGACCAGGACGCTGATGCCGTAGCAGGCGAAACCGCCGAGAAAATGCGGGTTGGTGGCAATCGTCCAGGTCAGTGGCAGCGCATTGGCGACGGTCGGCGTGATCACACCCAGCGTGTTGGTGCCGGCCTTGAGCAGCAGTTGCGCGACGGCGTTGAGCAGCACGCCGGTCAGGATCAGACCGAAGCTGGCGGCGGTCATTGGCGGCTCACGATGATCCGGCGCGGGTCGCTGGCCAGTACCCGCATCGGCAGTCCTTCGCGGACGAAACGATCATAGTGGTCCGGGTGCATGATCGCGTACCCCCGTTCCAGCGCGAGCCAGCGCGGTTTCCAGTCCGCGACCTTTGGGATGCCCTTGTCGGGTTCCGCCGCCAGCCCGAGGGCAAATTCATCAATATATTGCACCAGTGTGACTGTCCGTCCGAGGTAGAACGGCAGGGTTTGATCGTACATCTCGATGGTGAAAAAAGGTGCGGTACGGTCGAGCGGCCCCTGCGTCGCCTCAATCTCGCGAACGATATGATAGGACGACGACAACCGTGATAACTGATCGTGACCATCCATCGCCAGGATGCCGGCCACCAGGCTGCCGAGCGCCAGGGCGACCATGCCGAGCGACCGCGAGCAACGCCGGAACAGCCAGGCTCCCGCAACCGCGCCGGCGGTAAAGGCGAAGATCGACGCCTCGATCCAGGGCACGACGTTGCGCGCGAACTCGAACGGCGATCTCTCGCTGGCGAGCGAGCGGGCGATCCGCTCGCCGCCGACCAGGACAACCAGCAACAGCACGCCGCCGACCGCCGCCAGCCCCCAAGCGAAGCGGCTAAGCGTCTCCGGCGCCATCCTCTGCATCTCCACCGCCGCGAACAGCGCCAGCGCGGGGAAGACCGGCAGGATGTAGGATGGCAATTTGGAACTCGACGCGCTGAAGAACAGGAAAATGAGCGCCGCCCAGATCAGCAGCAAGCGGAGCGGTTGCAAGGTTCCTGGCTCGCCCTCGCGCCGCCAGCCCTCGCGCAATCGGACGGCGATGAACGGCAGCCACGGCATCGCCCCGAACAGCAGGATGGGGATAAAGTACCACCAGGCGCCCTCGCGTTTGTGAACGGTGGTCAGAAACCGTTCCAGATGCTCGTGAATGAAAAAGAAGCGGGCGAACTCGGCGTTGGCCAACGACACGGCGACGAACCAGGGGACGGCGATCAGCAGGAATAGCGCCAGCCCCTTGCCGATATGCAAGTGGGCCAGTCGCCGCCCGTCGCGCTCGATCAGCAGGTAGAGCGCCAGTACCGCGCCGGGCAGCACCACGCCGATCAGGCCCTTGCTCAATACAGCAAGCGCCATCGCCACCCAGACCACCAGCATCCAGTTGCGGTTTTCCCGCAGCGAGGCGCCGGGGCGCTGAGCGAGCAGGAAACCGAACAAGCCAACGGTGAGAGACGCGGCCAGACCCGCGTCCAGGGTGTTGATATGGGAGCCGATGACGAACCCGGTACATCCCCCGAGCATCGCCGCCGCCGTCAGACCCACCTCCTCGCCGAACAGCCGACTGCCCGCCCAGAACATCAGCAGCACACAGCCGAAGGTGGTGGTCGCCGGCCACCAGCGAGCACCCCAGTGACTGTCCCCGAACAGCCGGAACGCCGCCGCCGTCGCCCAGTATTGCAGCGGCGGTTTCTCGAAATACTTGAGATCGTTCAGCCGGGGCGTCACCCAGTCGCCGGACAGAGCCATCTCCCGCCCAATTTCGGCGTAGCGGCCCTCGTCGGGCCGAACCAGCTTGCGGTATTCAAGATTGCTGAACCAGACTGCGGTGAAGAGAATCAGCAAGCCCAACAGCAGGGCTTTGGAAAACTGGCCCGAGGCCGAAGGAGCCTGAATCGAATCCGGTGTCTGAATGAAAGCCGGTGGGTCATTGGCGTTGACCCCTGCTTTTTCATCTTGAGACATAATGTTTTTGGACCAAGGCGGAGTGATCTCTTGATTCCGTTATGCGGAACGTCTTTCTCCCAACGCCTCGCGCAACTGTTCCAACACCATCTCCGGCTTGATGACTCGCAGGCACACGTTGTCGGTACAGGGGGTCTTGCGATGGTTGGCCGCGCTCACGCAGGGCGAACAGGCGAGACCGGCGTAAATCGGGGTGCTGTTGCCGAGAGAACCGTAGAGACGGGGCGTTTCGGGGCCAAAGATGACGAAGGTGCGAAGATTCGTCACCGCCGAGAAATGGCCTGGCCCGGAGTCATTGGTCAGCATCATTTCAGCTATCGAATACAACGCGGGTAATTCCTCAAGCGACTGGCGGCCGGCAAAATTGACGCAACGCTCGTGCCCGACCTGCTGTTTCAGTATTTCCGCTTCCTCGCGTTCCGCGGAAGCTCCCGTTATCAACACCAGCAGATCGTCGTTATCGGCCAGCAACCCGCGCATGACCGCCACGAAATAGTCGGGCATCCAACGGCGTTGCGGCAGCAGATCGCTGGCGTTGGGATTGATGAGTACGATTCGGTGATATTGCTCATCGTAGGGCGGGTATTCACCACGGATGCGATCACGCATCGCCTCGATAGTGCTTTCGTTGACTTCGGCACAGGCCAGTTTGATTTCGCCGTCGTCGATCAGCGTCTTGGAGAACGGCAGTTCCTCCCGCTCCGCCAGGGCGGCGTTGACCAGCGCGATAAAATTCGTGGCAATGTGCAAGTGGGGGTTATAGGCCACCCGATGAGTCAACAGGTCGCCCCGATACAAGCCCTCGTTGTAAAAGGCATGGAAACCAATCCGCCTCGCGGCGCCGGATAAACCCGTCAGCAAGGCGCTACAGCGCGAAAACAACTCCAGATCGATGACGGTATCGATCCCGCGCTGGCGAGCCCAGACAAGAAAGCGCAGGCTGTCAATGGCAAGATTTAGCAAGCCATCCGCGCGGATCGTGAAAACACGAGTTTCCGGTATCGTGTTCAGCAGACGCAGGCTGGCCGCGTTGGATTTGAAAATCAGAAAATACAGTTCGGCGTTGCCTGCTCGCTGCATCTTTCTCATGGCGGGATCGGCCAGGATGGCGCTGCCCATCTCGGATAATTCGATAAACAATACCTTGCGGGGAAGCTGAAGTGATCGTCTGGCAAACAGGCCGACAAGGCGGATCAGCAAAGTTGCCAGAAAGCATAACGGGATTCCGGCAAAATAATCGACTTTCCGCATGGTATCGATTTTCATAACGGGTTTTTGCGGCCGCTGAGATAGATAATGAAACCGGGTAGGCTCACGCCGATCTGCATCAGTCCATAGAGAACTGACATGGTTAGAATGGTCGCCTTATCAGCGCCGATCAGGGAAAACAAGGCCACCAGAGTACCCTCCCGTATACCCCATCCCGCCAACGAAACAGGGATAATCGTCAGAAAGATCGCCGGCGGCACGATGATAAAATAGGTTACCAGATCATAGCGCAAGCCCAAGGCCAAACCGGTCGAGAAAACACTCAGCATGGCCAATACGGGAATTAGTAGTGACGACCCGATCAACAGGATGCGATTGTTCAGAAAAGCCTGATGCAGCCTTTCCGATACGGTTCGGATGACCCTCAATCGAGGATAAGTGTCAAGCCATGGTAGATGCCTTAAGGAGGAGGCGACCACAAAGCCGGCTAGACTGCCAACCGTGAGCAGCAGGGTCAGGTGATAAATTGGACTTGGAAGCAGATTCGGAGCGAATTCATACGCTGTGAGATTTAGCCACATCAGGGCGGCAAGGCCGGTGATCCGATCCAGCATGATGCCGTATAGAGCATCCCGTTTGCGAAATCCCTGGCCAGCCACATCGAGTACCTTGAGCGCATCGCCTCCAATACTGGTCGGCAATCCTTGATTGAAGAACGACGCCTTGAAGTAACTGCGCCAGTAAAAAGAAAAAAATTGACCGAATCGCAGGTTGTGCATGATCAGTTGCCAGCGATAGGCCGATAGGGATGTGCTGCCAAATTGCATGAGCAATGCCACCAACAGCAGGTCCAATCGGGCTTGCCGTAGCGTTTTCCATATCTGATCCAGATCAATGGAACGCAGGATAATGATAAAAATCGAAGCGGTCACCACGATTCGAAACAATAGCTTGATCGAATTTTTAAAGATCAGGGATTTTATCCTGTGCCTAAAGGCAGACGTGGGGCTTTGATAAGGATCAATCACTGGATGTGGCCGATGGCGTATTGTATTCAAGCTGCTGGTTTCGATAGCCTTTCACCAGGCGGTAGTAATAAAGACCCGCTGGCTTGCCGTTTTTCCAGACCGTTGTCTCCTTGATATCTCCCGCTTGTCGCACGCGTAAGCGGACATCGTCGCTGGTCAGGTTGGCAATGCTCCGGCTAACCAGCAGCATGGTTTTGTTATTCTGCTGTTCGATGGGAAACCAGTATTCGTACATCAGGCTTTTCCCGCCGAACAGATGCCAACTGGAGGTTTGGAACGCCGGTTCGCGGCCAATCCGTTCATTCGAGGCTTCGATGGCCTTGGTTCGATAAAACGCGAGTCCGCTGGCGATTCTATTTCTATCCATGCCAACCACCAATATTTTATCGTCGGTTTCGCGCTCGATCTGTTCGACCAGTGCTTGAATTTCACGCCCAAAACCTTGCCATCCGAGCAAATATAAATTTTTCGAATAACCAATGCCGGGAAACCCCAGGCTTAGATAATGCAAGGCAGCGCCATAGCAGACCAAACAGATCACAATGGTCGCCGGCCATGCGCGCCGGCTCCATTCAACCAGTTTGTTACCACTGGATTGCGGATTACGATTGGCGATGGAGGCCATGTAGGGAATAATGCCCAGCCAGCAGGGAGCCGTCCAATGAAATTTGGTTTCTTTGAACAAACTCAACGTCAAGAAAACGGCAACTGGAAATAAAGTGAGTATCAGGAGCAGAAAATAGCTGCGATTCATGCTGTTGGAAGTTGTATCCCCGGATACGACATCATCCCTGAAGATGACCGCTCTTCTGTATAAAGTAATTACGATCACTGAAAGGAATCCCGTCGGTGTTATGATCAGGATTATGCTGAATATAAAGTAAGGCAGGGAAAACTCAAAGCGTTCGGCCATCCTGTCACGGCTTTGATAAAAAAATGAGACCCATTCGTGCCCGGCGTTCCAAACGATAACCGGTGAAAATAGAACGACGGCAATGAAGACGGCAAGATAAGGCTCCGGTCGAAATAGCCATTTCCTGGCATGGCGATCAATAAAAATGAATAATAGAGCGGCGGGGCCGAGCAAGACGATGGTGTATTTCGCAAGCATGCCCAGCCCGATGGAAACTCCTACTCCTGTCCAAGCCATGCGCCGCTCATGGATCAACGCCTGATGAAAATAATAAAGCGCCGCCGCCCAACAGGCTACCAGCGGGGGGTCGGGGGTCATGGCTAATCCGACTGCGAAGTAAACGGGTAATGTCGCAATCAGCAGAACGGCTTGGCTGGCTCTGAATCTTTCATGAACTTTATAAGTCAGTCTAAAGGAGAAATAGGCCGTAATTAACCAACATGAAAAGGCGCCAAACCGGACGGCAAACTCGTTGTCTCCCATCAATTTGGTAAATAACCCTATAATCCAGGCCACCATCGGTGGATGATCGAGATACCCGATATCCAGATGCTTTGCATAGTTCCAATAATAAGCTTCTTCGTAGAATAGTTCCGGTGATCCTAAATAAAAAAAACGCAAGGCAACTGAATAGATAATCAAAATGATGGCAAGATGATGCTGATTTAATCCGGATTCGGAAGGGCTGGGTTTCGGCGAAAAAATAAAATAAATATTGCCGAGATAGCTGCATACGGCAGAAATGGTGGCACAGAAAATCATGGTCGCTTCGAGTGTAAAAAATCCTGATCTTGTTAAAGAAGTCAGGATTCCTCCGCGTAGAAACAGTATCAATAATGTCGTGATGATAAAATTTACGAATCGCTTTATGGCGGGCCGAGTCGTATCTTTATGAAACCAGATGGAGTTTAGAAAATAGCCGGTTCCGGATGCCGCCAGAAAGCTTGTGATATGGCAGAAACTGAACGAGAAACCTTGGCGGTAGCTGAGATTCAATATTGCCAGATCGATGGCAAGTGTCAGCAGACTGGCAAGAATGAAGCGGAGCTTGCTTGATGAGGGATTTGCAAACCTTGCCGGCCCCGCCGCGCCCTTAAACATGCTCGTTAACCAGCCCAAGGAATTCTATTTGACTACTTGAGGAGGTCGTAGCCGAAGGTGAACATAATGCCCGCTCCGCCGAGCAGATTCATCTGCACGTTGAAATCCCCGAATTTATAGCCCAGCGTCGGCGCGACGCCCGGCGCCACCCCGTTATTATTGAATGGAATTTTGTCCTCGTAAGGTTCCTTGTAACCGAGCAGGATACCGCCGGTCAGCTTGAAATACAGGTTCTTGAACAACTCGCTGTCGCTGACAAAGTCCAGCGACCAGGATTTCCCAAAGTAGATGTACTCGCACTTCTGGTCGAAGCTGTTGTTGAAGTAGGCCGCACCCACCAGCCAGCGCGAGGGGGATTGCCACTCCAGGCCGACCAGCCAGGAGTAATCGGCGTGTTCGGGATCGGAGTTGAAATGAATGACTCCTGGCGCCGCTTGCACCATCAGAATGTCACCTTCTTCGAAGAGACCAGCCCGGGCGCTGCCCGCCACAAGCAGGACCAGCGCAGTGAGCCAGAACAGCCCACGGAATTTTGTGTAGCGGGAAGGTATCGGAAACGTGGGGACTGGAATCATGGTTGAATCCGGTGGGCTAAATCAAAACAGGGTTGAAATCGAACAAGGCGCCGAACGTGGTTTTTACGGCATTCCGGCAAGGCGGGTAAACGCAAGCGCCCCAAAAAAGCCGGCTTGCGCCGGCTTTTTTATGGTTAACTCCTAAGAGCGTGGTTTTGATGGTCCACGCTTACCTGGAGTTCAGGCCGCCTCGACGGCGTGCCACACCTCGGGGGCTTTCTCGGCACGCTTCCCGAACTCCTGGCGCTGCTTTTCAAGTTCCGGTGGCAATTGCGCGCCGAATTTGGCGAAGAAGCCCTTGATCTCCTCGATTTCGCTCAGCGCCTCGTCACGCTTGATGCTGGTGATGGTTTCAAACTGCTCCTTGGAGAAATCCAGCCCTTGCAGGTCCAGATCCTCGTAGCGCGGCATCAACCCGAACGAGC
This sequence comes from Candidatus Contendibacter sp., assembly GCA_049290615.1. Lineage (GTDB taxonomy): Bacteria > Pseudomonadota > Gammaproteobacteria > Competibacterales > Competibacteraceae > Contendibacter. Next base: position 48,627 of record JBATNZ010000008.1, on the reverse strand, counting down.
TTTCCACGGCGCCGACCTGACCATTGACGCGTTCCACGATCCACTTGAGGACCCGCATGTTCTGACCGTAGCCCGGCCACACGAACTTGCCATCCGGACCTTTGCGGAACCAGTTGGTGCGGAAGATCATGGGCAGCTTGAGCCCCGGCTTCTTGCCCATGTTGATCCAGTGGCCCCAGTAGCTCGCCATGTTGTAGCCGCAGAATGGCAGCATGGCAAAGGGGTCGCGCCGGATGCCGGTCACGCCGATAGCCGCCGCGGTGGCTTCCGAACCCATGGTGGCCGCCATGAACACGCCATGATTCCAGTCGAAGGATTGATACACCAGCGGGAAGGTCTTGGACAAGCGACCGCCGAAGATAAAGGCCGAGATCGGCACACCCGCGGGATCTTCCCAAGCCGGGTCGATGGTCGGGCATTGCGAGGCGGGCGCGGTAAAGCGGGAGTTGGCATGCGCGCCCAACCGACCGCAGTCCGGGGTCCAGTCATTGCCCTGCCAGTCGATACCGTGCGCCGGCGCGGCCACGCCCATGCCTTCCCACCACACATCGCCGTCGTCAGTCAGCACGACATTGGTGAAGATGGAGTTCTCCTTGCACGATTCCATCGCCATGGGGTTGGAGTCGTAGGAGGTTCCCGGCGCGACGCCGAAGAATCCGGCCTCGGGATTGATGGCGCGCAGCGTGCCATCGGCGGTGGGCTTGATCCAGGCGATGTCGTCGCCGACGGTCAACGCTTTCCAATTGCCGAAGCCCTTGGGCGGGACGATCATGGCGAGGTTGGTCTTGCCGCAGGCGCTGGGGAAAGCCGCCGCGACATAGGTCTTCTCGCCCTTGGGCGATTCGAGACCGAGGATCAGCATGTGCTCGGCCAGCCAGCCTTCGTCGCGGGCCATGGACGAAGCGATGCGCAGCGCCAGGCACTTCTTGCCCAGCAGCGCATTGCCGCCATAGCCTGAACCGTAGGACCAGATTTCGCGGGTTTCGGGGAAATGCACGATGGCTTTGCGGCCGATGTCCGGCTCGCACGGCCACGGCACATCTTTCTGACCGGGGGCCAGCGGCGCGCCCACCGAATGAACGCACGGCACGAAGAACCCATCGCTGCCCAGCGCGTCGAGCACCTTCTGGCCCATGCGCGTCATGATCTTCATGTTGACCACGACATAAGCCGAATCGGTAATCTCAATGCCGATCTGCGCAATCGGGCTACCGATGGGACCCATGCTGAAGGGAATGACATACAGGGTGCGGCCCTTCATGCAGCCGTTCATCAGTTCTTTCAACTGCGCCCGCATTTCATCCGGCGGCGCCCAATTGTTGGTCGGACCGGCATCCTCTTTTTTCAGGCTGCAAATGAAGGTGCGATCTTCAACCCGCGCCACGTCGGACGGATGCGACCGGGCGAGATAGGAGTTGGGCCGCTTCTCCGAATTCAGTTTGGTGAAAGTTCCAGCAGCGACCATTTCGGCGCATAGACGTTGATACTCCTCCTCCGAGCCGTCGCACCAGACGACGCGATCAGGCTGGGCCAAGGCGGCTATCTCGTCCACCCATTTCAACAACTTGGCGTTGCTAGTCCGGTTTTTCCCATCATGAACAATTGCCATCGATAGACTCTCCTATGGTTCTTGGATGCCGTGGGCTTGACGAGCCGCCGGATAGAAGCGGGTTCGCTGCCGTCCGCGCGGGTTGATGACCAGAAACGCCCCTTGCGGGACCGGTTTCACCATAAGTGCCAAGGTTATCATCAAGCTGTCCAGGATGCCACTGGAACGGCGCGATTTGGCCATGGAAGGAGACTATGACCGCCATAGTCTCCCCGAAGGTTAGAGCGGTTATCATTCCACAATCCAGGGTAGGCTGGCGCATCGGGCGAGAGCGTCTCTGCCTGAATCCTGCCCCGGCCATCCCTGAAACATCGAGGAGCATCATGAACGATAAAAATAAGGTGGCGGAACCCGCCCCCGAGCAGGACGGGGTGATCCTGTTCACCGACGGCGCCTGTTCCGGCAATCCCGGACCGGGCGGCTGGGGCGTACTGCTGCGCTACCGGGGGCATGAAAAGGAACTGTCCGGTGCCGAGCCAGCCACTACCAACAACCGCATGGAACTGCTGGCGGTAATCCACGGTTTGGAAGCGTTGCAACGGCCGATGCGGGCATGCATTTGCACCGACAGTCAGTATGTGATGAAAGGTATCACCGAATGGCTGGCGGCCTGGAAGCGGCGCGGTTGGAAGACCGCCGACCGCCAGCCGGTCAAGAACGTGGATCTCTGGCAGCGGCTGGAAGCGGCTCTGGCCCCGCACCAGGTCGAGTGGCAATGGGTGCGCGGCCATAGCGGCCATCCCGAGAACGAGCGGATGGATCAACTGGCCAAGGCTGCGCTCGGCCAGTTGAAATTGACCAGAATCCAAGGTGAGCAATAGCCCATGAACGAACGCCAAATCGTCCTCGACACCGAAACCACGGGTCTCGATCCCACGCAGGGACACCGGGTCATTGAAATTGGCTGCATCGAACTGCTAAACCGGCGGCTGACCCGCCGCCAGTTTCATGTCTACCTGCAACCCGACCGTGTCATCGACGGGGAGGCCATCCGGGTCCATGGCATCACCAACGACTTTCTCGCCAGTCAGCCGCGCTTCCCCGATATCGCTGACGAGTTTCTGAACTTCGTTCGGGACGCCGAACTGATCATTCACAATGCGCCGTTCGATCTGGGGTTTCTCAACCACGAACTGCGGCGGTGCGGGCGCGGCCAGATGCCGCTGGAACAACTCTGCACGGTCGAGGATACTCTGTTGATGGCCCGGCGGCGCCATCCGGGCCAACGCAACAGCCTGGATGCGCTGTGCAAGCGCTATAACATCGACGACTCCCAGCGTACCCTGCACGGCGCCTTGCTGGACGCCGAAATCCTGGCCGACGTCTATCTGGCAATGACCCGCCAGCAGGATTCACTGTTCGTCCGGGAGACCGCCGGCGCGGCGACGGAGCAGAATGGGAATGCCCAACACACGGCCTTACCCCGGAACCGTCCGCCACTACCGGTGATCCGCGCCGACGCCGAGGAATGCGCCGCTCATGCGCGCTATCTGGAGATGCTGGACCAGAGCGGTGGCGGGCCGTGCGTGTGGAAGCGGCTGGAAACGATGTGAGCGCCTCTCCCTTCGACCCGCCCATCTCCCGGCGGGAGAGGGGAGTTCAGACCCGGTAATACTCCCGATACCAGGCCACGAAGCGGGCCACGCCTTCCTCAATCAGTGTGGCCGGCTGGTAGCTGACATCCCGGACCAGCGCCTCGACATCGGCGTAGGTGTCCGGCACGTCGCCCAACTGCATCGGCAGCAGGTTCTTGACCGCTTTGCGGCCCAGGCACTTCTCCAACACTTCGATATAGCGCAACAGTTCGACCGGCCGGTGGCTACCGATGTTGTACAGCCGGTACGGCGCGCGGCTGGTGGCTGGATCTGGCGCGTCGCTCGACCAGTCGAGATCGGACGTCGCCACCCGGTCCAGCACCCGGATTACGCCCTCGACGATGTCGTCAATGTAGGTGAAATCCCGCCGGTGATGACCATGGTTGAACACGTCGATGGGCTCGCCGGCCAGAATGCTGCGGGTGAACAGGAACAACGCCATGTCCGGTCGGCCCCAGGGGCCGTAAACGGTGAAGAACCGCAAGCCGGTGGTCGGCAGACCATAGAGATGGCTGTAGGTATGGGCCATTAACTCGTTCGCCTTCTTGGTCGCCGCGTACAGGCTGAGCGGATGATCCACGTTGTCGTGGACCGAGAACGGCATCCGGGTGTTGGCCCCGTACACCGAACTGGACGAGGCGTATACCAGATGCTCGACCCCGTGATGGCGGCAGGCTTCGAGGATGTTCATGAAGCCGACCAGATTGGAATCGACGTAGGCGTGGGGATTTTGCAGCGAATAGCGCACCCCGGCCTGCGCCGCCAGATTCACCACCCGTTGCGGCCGGTGGCGGGCGAAGGTTTCGGTCAGCGCCGCCCGATCCTCCAGGCTGGCCCGAACGTCGGCGAAACCAGAATGCGCCCGCAGGCGGGCCAGTCGCGCCTGCTTCAGCTTCACGTCGTAATAGTCGTTCAGGTTGTCGAAGCCGACGACCTCGTCGCCGCGTTCCAACAGTCGCAGCGAGAGCGCCGCGCCGATGAAGCCGGCGCTGCCCGTGACCAGAATTTTCATAGCCGGCCGTCCACGGCGGTGGCGGGCAGCAGATATTTAACGTCGAACAGCACCGAATCCGGCTTGCCCAGCGCCCGGATGCGTTCGACCCCCATCTCCCGGAACTGCCGGTGCGCCACCGCCAGAATGATGGCGTCGTAATGGCCCGGTTTCAGCTCTGGGACCGGTTCGATGTCGTATTCGTGCAGCGCTTCCTTGGCATCCACCCACGGATCGTACACATCGACGTGGGCGTTGTAGTCGCGGAATTCCTGAACGATGTCCACCACCCGGGTATTGCGCAAATCCGGGCAGTTCTCCTTGAAAGCGAGACCCAGGATCAGGATCTTGGCGTCCATCACCGCGATCCGGCGCTGGTTCATCAGCTTGACCACCCGTTGGACCACGTAGGCGCCCATGCCGTCGTTGGTGCGCCGGCCGGCCAGAATCATTTCCGGGTGAAAGCCGATTTCCTGCGCCTTATGCGTCAGATAGTAGGGGTCCACGCCAATGCAGTGGCCACCCACCAGCCCCGGCCGGAACGGCAGGAAATTCCATTTGGAGCCGGCGGCGAGCAACACTTCCTCGGTATCGATCCCCAGACGGTTGAACAGCAACGCCAGTTCGTTGACCAGGGCGATATTGACATCGCGCTGGGTGTTCTCGATCACCTTGGCGGCTTCCGCCACCCGGATGCTGGACGCCGGGTGGGTGCCGGCGATGATGACGCGCCGGTACAGCGCGTCCACGAACGCGGCGATCTCGGGCGTGGAGCCGGAGGTGACCTTGCGGATGGTGGTGACGCGATGTTCCCTGTCGCCAGGGTTGATGCGCTCCGGGCTGTAGCCGGCGAAGAAATCCACGTTGAAGCGCAAGCCCGATTCCCGTTGCAGGATCGGTACGCAAACCTCCTCGGTGGCGCCGGGATAGACCGTGGATTCGTAGATCGCCACATCGCCCGGTTTCAGCAAGCGGCCCACGCTGATGCTGGCGCCGATCAGCGGTCCAAAGTCCGGGCGCTTGTACTCGTCCACCGGGGTGGGGACCGTGACGATGTAGACATTGCAATCGGCCAGATCCTCGGCGCGGTGGGTGTAGCGCAGATGTTCGGCCCGCCGCAGTTCTTCCGGGGGGACTTCCAGCGTGCCGTCGATTCCGGCTTGCAGTTCCCGAATGCGCGTCTCGTTGATGTCCAGGCCGAGCGTGGGAAACTGCTTGCCAAATTCGACCGCCAGCGGCAGCCCCACGTAGCCGAGACCCACGATGCCGAGGCGGGTGGTGGCGAGGTCAAACATCGGTGATGCTCCATTCCAAAGGTTATGGTTGCTGATTACTTCACCCGCATTCCCGGCTCCGCGCCGCTGTCGGGGCCGAGCAGGTAGATGCCCCCGCCGCCGCCCGCCGCCAACACCATGCCCTCGGAGACGCCAAAGCGCATCTTGCGCGGGGCGAGGTTGGCGACCATCACCGTCAGCCGGCCCTGCAAATCGTCCGGCGCGTAAGCCGACTTGATTCCGGCGAACACCTGGCGAGTTTCGCCGCCAAGATCGAGTTCCAGCCGCACCAGTTTGTCGGCTCCGGTCACCGCTTCAGCCTTGACGATGCGCGCCACCCGCAAATCCACCTTGGCGAACTCCTCGATGGTGACGGTTGGGCTAATCGGATCATCCGCCAGCGGTCCCCCCGGCTTGGCGGCTTCCTCGGCGGCCGGATAGCTTTCCTTTGAGTCCTCGACCATCGCGGCAACCTGGGCCATCTCCACCCGCTGCATCAGCGGCTTAAATTCGGCAATGGCGTGGCTGAGCAATGGCTTGTCGAGATCAGCCCAGCGCAGCGGCGAGATTTGCAGGAACTGTTCGACTTGGGCGGCCATGCCGGGCAGCACCGGCTTGAGATAAATCATCAACGCCCGGAACAGATTCAGTCCCATGCCGCATACGGCCTGGACCTCGGTCTCGGAACCCGCCTGCTTGGCCAGCGCCCAGGGTTTCCTCTCGTCGATGTACTGGTTGGCGCGGTCGGCCAGCGCCATGATTTCACGCATCGCCCGCCCGAATTCCCGCCCTTCGTAAGCCTGGGCGATGGAATCACCGGCGACGACAAATTCCGCGTACAACGCTGGCTCCGCCAAACGGTCGGCCAACTGGCCATTGAAGCGGCGGGTAATGAAACCGGCGCAGCGGCTGGCGATATTGACCAGCTTGCCCACCAGGTCGCTGTTGACCCGCTGCAGGAAGTCCTCGAAGTGCAGATCGAGGTCGTCGATGCCGTCGTTCAGCTTGCTGGCGAAGTAATAGCGCAGGTACTCCGGTCGCAGATGATTGAGATAGGTGCGGGCCTTGATGAAGGTGCCGCGCGATTTCGACATCTTCTGGCCATCCACGGTCAGGAAGCCGTGACAATGCACTGCGGTCGGCTTGCGGAAGCCGGCGCCGGTCAGTTCCGCCGGCCAAAACAGGATGTGGAAATAGGCGATGTCCTTACCGATGAAGTGAACCACTTCAGCGACGCTGTCAGGATTCCAGAAATCGTCAAAGTTCAGCCCGGTACGGTCGCAGTAATTCTGGAAGCTGGCCATATAACCGATGGGCGCGTCCAGCCAGACGTAGAAATACTTGCCGGGCGCGTCGGGGATTTCAAAACCCCAGTAGGGCGCGTCGCGGGAGATGTCCCACTCCTGCAAGCCGGCGGTGAACCATTCATTGAGCTTGTTGGCCATCTGCGCCTGAATCGGGCCGCTGGCGATCCAGTCCTCGAGCATGGCCTCGAAGTCGGCCAGCTTGAAGAAGAAATGCAGCGATTCCTTGAGGATCGGCGTCGCGCCGGACACCACCGAGCGGGGATTTTTCAGATCGGTGGGGGAATACGTGGCCCCGCAATTCTCGCAACTGTCGCCGTACTGGTCGGGCGTACCGCAGCGGGGACACTCGCCCTTGATGAAGCGATCCGGCAGGAACATCTGCTTTTCCGGATCGTAGGCCTGGGTGATGACCCGGCGGCTGATGTGGCCGCCCGCGTCCAGCCGGCGGTAGATCAATTCGGCGTAATGACGGTTTTCCGGGGAATGGGTGGAGTAATAGTTGTCAAACTCGATCAGGAAATCGGCGAAATCGGCGCGGTGTTCGCGCCAGACCCGCTCGATAAGCTGTTCCGGGGTGACGCCATCCTGCTCGGCGCGCAGCATGATCGGGGTGCCGTGGGCATCGTCGGCGCAGACGTAATGGCATTCGTGGCCGCGCATTTTCTGAAAGCGGACCCAGATGTCGGTCTGGATATACTCGACCAGATGGCCGATATGGATCGGACCGTTGGCGTAGGGCAAGGCGCTGGTGACGAGGATGCGGCGGTTCGGATGGCTCATGGTGCGAAAAATTGCGGTCGCTCGGAAAGGCCGCTACGTTAGCAGCATTCCGGCGTTGCTGTCATCCGGCGGGTAGCTGCCTAGCTGCCTGCCCGACCCTCCTGGCGCCACATCTCCTTGCCGCGGGAGGGAATCATCAGGGTGGGTTTCCATATCGGTTTCGAAGGAGGTTCCAATGCGAGTCGCATCCTTTTTGGCAATGGCGGTTGCGGGGCTGGCGGCGATCGGCCCCGCCAGCGGTGGTGAGAGTGCGCTGGCCGAGGAAATCTGGAGCGAGAATTTTTGCGAGCAGGCGGTGTCGCTGGCAAAGCAGCGGGGGGAGCCGCCGGATCGGCTGAATATGGTCAGTTGCCGGCTGCTGAACTACTATCAGCCATCCTACTGGCAGTGTGTGATCGACGCCATGAAGGTCGATGCCAGCCTCGGGCTGGATGCCGCCCGCCAAAAATGTCTGGCTGAGTATTGACGATTGTCCAGCCGGGGCGATCCGCGAGCGGTTCCGCCGAAACCTAATCTTGTGTAATCTCAAATTAAGGAATCCGAATGATGACCGCCGTGTCGCGTAGCGATGTGGAAACCGCGCTGAAGGCTTACGTGGACCCCTATCTGGAGAAGGATCTGGTTGCCGCCAAGTGCGTCAAGACGATCCGAACCGAAGGCGGTCGGGTCGAGGTGGAGGTGGAACTGGGGTTTCCAGCGGCCGGCTATTGGGACGCGCTGATCGCCGCTCTCCGCGATCGGCTTATGACGCTGCCGGGCGTCGCCGAAGTCGCGATTCGGGTGGAGAGCAAGATCATCTCCCACGAAGTGCAAAAGGGCCTGAAGCCACTGCCGGGCGTCAAGAACATCATCGCGGTGGCCTCCGGCAAGGGTGGGGTCGGCAAATCCACCACGGCGGTCAATCTGGCGCTGGCGCTAAGCGTCGATGGCGCGAACGTCGGGCTGCTGGACGCCGACATTTACGGTCCCAGTCAACCGCAAATGCTGGGCGCGAACGAGCGGCCGGAATCGCCGGATGGCAAGTCGCTGAATCCGGTGGTCAGTCACGGCGTTCAATCCATGTCCATCGGCTATCTGATCGAGGAGGAAACGCCGATGGTGTGGCGCGGGCCGATGGTGACCCAGGCGCTGGAGCAGTTGTTGCGCGACACCCGTTGGCAAAACCTCGATTATCTGATCATCGACCTGCCGCCGGGCACCGGCGACACGCAACTGACCCTGTCGCAGAAGGTGCCGGTCAGCGGCGCGATCATCGTCACCACGCCACAGGACATCGCCCTGCTGGACGCCCGCAAGGGACTGAAGATGTTTGAGAAGGTTGAGGTGTCGGTGCTGGGCATCGTCGAGAACATGAGCATCCACATCTGCTCGAACTGCGGCCATGAAGAACATATCTTCGGCGAGGGCGGCGGGAAACGCATGGCCGCGCAGTACAACGTGCCGTTCCTGGGTTCGCTGCCGCTGGACATTCGCATCCGCGAGGAAACCGACGGCGGTCGGCCGACGGTGGTGGCCGAACCGGACAGCCGCATCGCCGGCCTGTACCGGGACATCGCCCGCCGCGCCAGCGCCCGGCTGTCGCTGCAAGCAAAGAACTACAGCCACAAGTTCCCCGCCATCGTGATTCAGAACACCTGAGGCCCGCCGTCATGCGGTTGTGTGATCGTGACATCGAACGCTGTCTGGACGAGGGTCGAATTCGCATCGAACCGCACCCCGCGCCCGGCAAGATCAACGGGGTGAGCGTGGACCTGCATCTGGGCAGCCGCTTCCGGGTGTTCAACGATCACGCCGCGTCCCACATCGACCTCAGCGGTCCGCGGGAGGAGGTGGATCACGCCATCAACCGGATCATGAGCAAGGAGATCAAGATTGCCGAGGATGGGGCGTTCTTCATCCATCCCGGCGAACTGGCGCTGGCGGCGACCGCCGAGACGATTACCGTGCCCGACGATCTGGTCGGCTGGCTGGATGGCCGCTCCAGCCTGGCGCGGTTAGGGTTGATGGTGCATGTCACCGCCCACCGCATCGATCCCGGCTGGAGCGGGGCTATCGTGCTGGAGTGCTACAACAGCGGCAAATTGCCGCTGGCGCTGCGGCCCGGCATGGCGATTTGCGCCATCAGTTTTGAAACCCTGACCAGTCCAGCCATCCGGCCCTACTACAAGCGGCAGGACGCCAAGTACAAGCGGCAGACCGGCCCGACGCCCAGCCGGATCGGCGACGACGAGCCGCTCGATAAAGGTCATTGAGTCCAATTGAGTCCTCAATCATGCGGATGAATAGCTCCAAACTGTTTGCCCTGGATAAAACTCTGATTGGAATACTGGCGGTTGTGACAACAGCGGTACTCACGCTTTTCATCGCGCTGTCGTTCTTTGACTATCCATCCGCCGATGATTTTTGCTATGCCGCCAAGGCCAAGCAACTGGGCTTTATCGGGGCGCAGGCGTTCTGGTATGAGCATTGGTCAGGTCGGTATACCTTAAATTTTGTATATACCGCGTTTATGCTATCCGGGGATATTTTTAAAATCTACCGCTTCCCGCCGATTATTTTTCTGATATCAACTTGGCTGGGCTTTTCTTTTTTAACCGCGAAAATAGCCCAAGGCTATCTCTCTAACCTCCTAGTCTTACTTTTAGGAGGGGTATGGACTGTATTGTTCATCGCTGGCACTCCAAATATTGCCCAGACCTTCTATTGGCCAGGTGGCAGCTTTACTTACCAAATCCCAAATATCCTGCTGATCTTTCTGTTGGGGCTGCTGATCTGGCGCGAGACCACCGCGAGAAATAAAAATACGCGGATATTAATCTTTTTTCTTTCCAGCCTGTTAGTCATCATCATTATTGGCGCGAATGAAATTTCGCTTTTATTGACTGGCGCGATCCTCTGCTGCGGCGCTATCCATGCGCTGTGGATGCGGCGGGATTCCCGCGCTTTCTGGGCGGGACTGTTGCTGATCGCCATCGGAGCCGCGCTCGTCAGCGTGTTGGCGCCCGGCAATTACCAGCGCTACGCCACCCTCGATCAAATGACCCAACTGCGGTTGACGCCGGGGTTGGCCACGCTCCTTTATCCACCTTGGGTGGTATTGCGGCTACTGTACTGGCTTTCCAATCCGGGATTATGGGCATCGGCGCTGATTCTGCTGGTCACTACGTTCCCTGTCGCCAGATCGAGGCTTTATCCCGATGGAAAATTCAAGCGGTCATTTTTAATTCTTCCGGCATTATGGATCGTGACGATCTTTATGCTCAATGCAGTTGGTTTTCTGATTAATCGGTACCCACTGCCTGATCGAGCGGAAAGTGTGGTCTGGCTGCTATTTTTGCTCGGATGGTATCCTTCCTTTATTATTCTGGCACACTTCCTGGTTGGTCAAAAAATCCAGCTTGATGATCGTCGCTTGGTTAAGCCAGCCATTGTACTGCTCATTATTAGTCTGCTGGGAACGCCCAACATCTTCGAGGCTTATAAGGATGTGTACCGAGGTTACCGCTATGCCCAGGAGTTGCATGAACGGTTTAATACAATTCAGACCGCCAAGAACCGGGGAGAGACGGAAGCAACCGTGGACAGTATTTCCAAGCCACCGCTCACCTTATTCGCCGCCTATCTTGAAACCAACCCTGACGATATGAGAAACCGGTGTATGAGCGATTATTATGAACTCAAGTCCATCAAACTGGGTTCACCCACCAAATGACCTCATCCCCCGTTGAAACCTAAATTTCGCCGCGCTGGCCGAGACTCGCGCCACCGGCACCGCGCCGCCGAAACAATCCGCGCAAGGTTTTTATAATCCGGCCCGCTGCTCCACCCACAACCGATCCCGCAAGCCTGACGACCGCCGCAGGCGCCGCTCGACCGCGCCCGCGAACACCTCCGGCAGCCCGTGAAACGCCGCATGCAGTTTCGCCCGCGTCAGCGCTGTATATACCAATTCGCGGCTTAAGACCGGCGACGGCTCGTTCGGCGTCACCACCCGCACCCGGTCGAACTCCGACCCCTGGCTCTTGTGGACCGTCATTGCGTAGACGGTCTCGTGTTCGGGCAAGCGTGCCGGCGCGAAACTCCGCAACGCGCCGTCGCTGCCCAGGAAAAACACCCGCATCCGCTCCGGCTCCTCCGGGTCCGGCAGGGTGATGCCGATGTCGCCGTTGAACAGCCGCAGGTTGTAGTCGTTGCGCACGATCATCACCGGCCGGCCGAGATACCAGTCCTGGCGGGTCTGGATCAGACCCCGGTCACGCAACGCCGCCTCGCACAGGCGGTTCAACGCCTCTACCCCAAACGGCCCATTGCGCAAGGCGCTCAGCACCCGGAACTGGTTAAAGCACTCGAACACTTCAGCCGGCCCAGCTCCTTCCCGCGCCGCCCGCAGATAGGGCGCGAAACCCTCCCCGACCGGCTCGGCCAACTGCTCCGGCAATTCGGCGGGATCGGCCAGGGTCCGCCAGGCAATGTCCTCGTGCGGCGAACCCACCAGCAACGCCACTGCTTCCGCCGATTTGCCGCCGTTCACCGCCCGCGCCAGCGCGCCGATGCCGCTCGCCGAACCAAACCGGTAACTGTGCCGCAACAGCACGATGGCGTCGGCCAGCGGCGAGGGCACGGTTCGACCGCGCGGCAACGGCTCGCCAGTCAGCGCCGCCAGCCGCGCTCGGAACTCCGGCGAAAACCGGCCGCCGCCAAAGCAAAGATCACCCAGCACCGCCCCCGCCTCCACCGAGGCCAACTGATCCTTGTCGCCCAATAGAATCAACCGGGCGGCGGGCGGCAGCGCGTCAACGGTCTTGGCCATCAGCGCCAGCCCGACCATGGACACTTCATCCACCACCAGCACGTCCACCGGCAACGGATTGTCGCGGTCGTGGCGGAAATACGCCGAGTCCGGCCGGGCGCCGAGCAGGCGATGCAGGGTGGACGCCTCCTCGGGGATTTGCGCCAGTCGTTCCGGCTCCAGCCCCAGCGCGGGCTTGGCCGCGCGGATCGCCTCCTGCAAGCGCGCCGCCGCCTTGCCGGTGGGCGCGGCCAGGGCAATGCGCAATGGTCGCTCACCGCTCTGGCCGGTCAGCAGCGCCAGAATCCGCAGCACGGTGCTGGTCTTGCCGGTGCCCGGCCCGCCGGAGATGATGCAAACCCGCTTCAGCGCCGCCACCGCCGCCGCGACCTTCTGCCAGTCCGGCCCGGTCAGTTGCGGATGGCGCGGAAACAGCCGGTCGAGATCGGCCTGCAACCGCGCTTCGTCCACCGGCACCGAAGCTTCTCCGGCCCGCCGCAGCAAATCCTCGGCCAGCCGGTGTTCGTATTCCCAGTAGCGGTATAGATAGAGACGGCCGCGCCGGTCGAGAATCAAGGGCTGACGCGCGCCCGGTCGCCCGACCACCGGACTGGCGCGCAGGATTCCCAGCCAGTCGCTGATCGGCGGCGGCGCGAACGCGGGCGTTTCCCCCGCCATCGCGTTCCACCGCCGCGCCCATTGCCGCAGATTGATGCAAATGTCACCCTGGCCGGTGGCGTGGCTGGCCAGCGCCGCCGCCAGTTCCAGGGATTCCCTCACCCCCAACCCCTCTCCCGCGGGGCGAGGAGAGTTTTCGGATGGTTGGCCGCCGGCCAGCCGGGCCATGAACCGGGCGAAATGCAGATCCAGATCGGTCAGCAGACCGCGTTCGTGCAGAAACGGCAGCGGATCATTCATGAAGCAGCGCCGGTTGCCATCAGATCATCCAGCGCCGCTGCCAGCGCCGGCGCGGGTCGGTCGTGGAACACGCCGCAATCCGGCCCCAGCGTCGGGTCCATGCCACGCAGAAACAGGTAAAACACCCCGCCGAAATGCCGCTCGTAGTCGTAATCCGGCACCCGCAACCGCAGATAACGGTGCAGCGCCACGGTGTAGATCAGATATTGCAGCAGGTAGGATTCGCGGGCCATCGCTTCGTCCAGGTGCGGACGGCGATAGGCCGCCGATTCCGGTCCAAGCCAGTTGGATTTGTAATCCACCAGATAGAACCGCCCCCCGGACTCGAATACCAGATCGATGAAGCCCTTCATATAGCCGTGCAACGGGCTGAATTCCAGATTTTCGATCCGCTCCCGGAACGGGCCAGCGGCGTAACCGTGCTGCTCCAACACCCGCCGCAGCGCCTCGGCGCGCAATAGCTCCACCGGATAGGTGAACTCCAGCTCGTTGAACCGTCGCTCCGGGGCGACGGTCGCCAGCGTCAACCCGCTCTGGTCCAGCGGCGTCGCCAACACCCGTTCCACCCAGTCCGCCACCGTCGGCGTCCACGCCGCCGCATCCAACCCGTGTCCCGTCAATGTCCGGTCAACCAGCGTCTCCAGCCGCTCCCGATCCCGCTGGGTAAAATCCAGCCGCTCGAAAATGGCGTGGAGACAGACGCCCGCCCGCGCCCCGCGCGGAAAAGCGAACACATCGCGGACGGAATCCGCGGCTGGCTCGGTTTCAACCACGGGAACGGTAACAGTCATGTCGTAATCGGGGGCCTCGACCGCGTGGCCGGCGGTCAACGCGGTGAAACTGCCCACCCGCCAGGATTCCGGCACCGGCCCCGCGAAGGCGCGCGCCCGCAATTCCGGTTCGGCCACGGCGGGCGGTTGATAGATCTGGCCCGGCTCGCGCGGCAGAGGCGCGATGGCCACGGTCTCGTTCGCCGCCGCGAATACAGTGTGCAGTTCGGCGCGAATCACCGCCGATTCCAAGACCTTGAACCGTTCCTGGGTGACTTCCAGCGCATCCTGGGATGGTCCAACCACCGGCGGACGATGCAACAACCAGGCGGCGGGGGCGCTGTCGGCATCCTTGATCTTGCCCCAAACCAGGTAGCAGCGCTGCTTGGCGCGGGTCAGAGCGACGTAGAACAACCGCAGGTTCTCGGCCATCTCCTCGTTGCGGGCGTGACGCCGGGCCGGATCATCCTCGGCCGCGCCGACGGCAAGCACGGTTCGGCCCGGATTCGCGGGATCGTGATACAGCAGAAGATCGGGGTTGTCGTCGCTCCTGAGCCGGCCGTCCCACAGAAACGGGCAGAACACCACCGGATATTCCAGCCCCTTGCTCTTGTGGACGGTGACGATCCGCACCAGATTCTCGTCGCTTTCCAGTCGCAATTGCTGCTCCTCGTCCTTGTTGGCCGGCGCGCGGCGGCGGTCGCCGAGCCATTTGAGCAAGCCGGCCATGCCGGAATGAGTCCGGCTGGCGACGTGCAGCAGTTCGGCCAGGTGCAGCACATTGGTCAGCCGCCGTTCGCCGTCGCGGAACGCCAGCAGGCGCGGCGCCGCCGCCTGGTCGTTCAGCCAGGCGCGGAAAAAGTGCATGAACCCCTGGTCCCGCCACTGTTGCCGGTAGCTCTGAAAGGTTTCCAGCCACCGCGCCCAGGCCTGCTCGTCATCGCGCAGCCGGTACAACGCCTCGCCGCTCAATCCGAACAAGTCGCCGGCCAGCGCCGCGCGCACCTGGCCCTCGTCGCCCGGCTCCAGCACCGCCGCCAGCAACCCTTCCAGTTGTTGCGCCTCCTCCGAGGCAAACACGCTGTCGTCCACATGCTGGACGCTGGGCACACGCAAGCGCAGCAACTGCTCGCGGACCATCCGGCCCTGCCGATGGCTGCGCACCAGCACGGCGATGTCGCCACCGGCCAGCGGCCGGTCGCCGATACCAGCTTGACCGCGCGCGCCCAGATTCAGCAGACGAGCGATTTCGGCGGCGGTCGCCCGCGCCGCCCGTTCGTTGGCGACACCCTTGCCCAGCGCTTGATCGCCGTCCGGCTCCAGCCACCACACTTGCAGCGGCGGCTCGTTCCGACCCTGAATCCACAGCGGCTCGTGTTGCTTTTTTTCCGCCGGGATCGCTGGCTGGAAGCCGATGGCGTCGAACAGGAAGGGTTGTGCCCTGGCCGCGCCGAACACTGCGTTCAACGCGGTCAGCAGGCGCGGATCGGAACGCCAATTAACGTCGAGGGTATACTCCTGGCTGGCATCGTGGCGGGCGGCCAGGTAGGCGAAGATGTCCGCGCCGCGAAAGCTGTAGATCGCCTGCTTGGGATCGCCGACCAGAAACACTGGATGGGCCGTGCCGGCATAGATGCGCCGGAAAATGTCGTACTGCACCGGGTCGGTGTCCTGGAATTCGTCGATCAGCGCGGCGGCGTAACGGCGGCGCAAGGTATCAATCAGGGGCGTACCCCGCCGGGGATCGTGCAGAGCCTCGCGCAGGTTGAGCAGCAGATCATCGTAGGACTGAAGCTGTTGCCGCCGCTTGCGCGCCGCCAGCTCGGTGTTGCAATACGCCAGCAGTTTCACCGGAATCTGATGCCGGCAGTAATCGGCCAGAGTTTCGCAGGCGGCCTTCAGCGTCTCGCAGGCGTCGAAGAAAGCGTGGCGGGGCGCGGTCTGATCGTTTTTGAGCGATTTTTGCAGCTTGGAGGTGGTGAACTGCTCGAACTTCGAGAACAGTTCGAGTTTCGGAATTTCCGCGGTGAGATAACCGTCCATGGCGTTCAGCCAGCCGGGGATCGATTTCACGCTGTATTTTTGCCGGTTGAGGCCGGGCGCTTTCAACAACAACTCCTCGATCTCGGCCCGCTCATCCATCCAGAGTTGCCGCGCGCGTTGCCAGGCGGCGACGAAAGCCTGTTCCAACGCCGCGCCATTGGTCTCCCCTTCCGGCGTGACCACCTGGAGATAGGGCTTGCCCAGATGCGGGCTGATATCGGCGAGCAACTTCTCCGGGCTGTATTTTTTATCCAGAAAGTACTGCACCACCATCGGCGAGGCGGGATAAAACTCGCGCCGCCAGAAATCCTCGACGATTTCCCGGAGCAGATCGCCGGTATCGGTCAGCAACTCGGTCTCGAACGACAGGCCGCTTTCAAACGCATTGTCGCCCAGCGCCCGCTGACAGAAGCCGTGAATGGTGAAGATGGCGGCCTCGTCGAAGCCGCGCACGGCGTTGGTCAACCGGCGGATGGCGAGATCGCGGTCGGGCAACAAGTCCAGCATCCGGACGCTGAATTCATCGTCGGCCTCGGCCCGGCCGCGCAGGAACGCCAGCCGGATCTGCGCCAGCCGCTCGCGGATGCGGTCGCGCAATTCCTTGGTCGCGGCATTGGTGTAGGTGACGACCAGAATCCGGTTGACCGGAATCGCCGCCTCCATCACCAGGCGCAGATACAGCGCGGTGAGGGTGTAGGTCTTGCCGGTGCCGGCGCTGGCCTCGATCAGATTAAGGCCGGTCAGCGGCGTATACAGCGGGTCGAGACGCTCCATCACCCCAGGTCGCCAGCGCCGAAATACTCGGTTGTGTAGCGTTCCATCCGCAGTTCCGGCGACCAGAAATCCAGCGGCAATCCGGCCTTGTGCTTGAGCTGGGCCAGGAACAGATAAGGATCGGGCAGGCTCTCCCACACCGCCGGCAGGAAGGTGGCGCGGTAGTGGCGGAACTGGAGGATCAACCCGTCCACCCCCGGCCGCAGTTGCGCCAGCAAGTCCTCTTCGGAGCCAAAGCGCAGCGGCTCCGGCGGCGACAGCACCGAGATGAAGATTTCCAGCTTCGGCCACTCGTCCGGCCGCAGTTCGGGAAAGCGGGGGTCCTCGAACGCCGCCGCATAGGCGTGGGCGGCGACGTCCTGAACCAGCGGCTGATAGGCGGCGAGCGCGCCGATGCAGCCGCGCAACTGGCCGCCTGTTTCCAGGGTCACGAAGGTGGCCCGCACCGGCCGCAGGGTTTCCGGATAGTCGTCCGGATTCACCGCCAGCGCCTGGCCGTGCCGCAGGCCGTGCTGGATCGAGGCGCGGGCGACGTCCAGCAGCGTGGCCCGGTCGCCGGCCGACAACGTTTTATCGGTGGACATGAAGGCTCCAACCCTGGTCAGTGGAACACGTAGGCGCCATACCCCACCACCTGATCGCGTGGGCCGGCGGTATCGCCGGAATTGCGCAGGTCGATGGTCTCGCCATGCAGGCCCTGGCGCCGCGCCACCCACAGCAGACCGTTGACCGGGTTGCGCCCGCAGGCCTGATCGTAGCCGATGTCCTCGTAGCGCAGCGCCTCGATGGCCTGGGACGTGGCGCTGTCCAGGCCGCGGGCGGTCTGGTAGTCGTGGTAGTGGCTCAGATCGGAACTGATGACGATCAGGGTTTCCGGCCCGCCCCACAACGCTTCCAGCACCGCCCCGACTTCCGCCGGCCGGGCGTCGCCCACCACCAGCGGTACCAGTTTGAATTCGCCCAGCACTTCCTGTAGGAACGGCAGATGCACTTCCAGACTGTGCTCCTGGGCGTGGGCCTGCTCCAGGAAGCCCACTTCCGGCAGGCGTCGAACCTGCTCGACCGCAGCCTGATCCACCGGAATCTGGCCCAGCGGGGTAGCGAACGCCGTCATCCCGCTGACCGCGATACCCCGGAACCCGACCCGGTGGCTGGGTCCCAGCAAGACGACCCGGGTGATCAGGTCGCGGACCGCCCGCAGCCGGGCGTAGGCCGAGGCGGCGATGGGTCCGGAGTAGATGTAGCCGGCATGAGGCACGATGATCGCCTTGGGCGGCGGTTCGGCCGACGGTTCGACCTGATTCAGAAACTGCCGCACCTGAGCGTGCAGTTCCGTAGCATCGGCCGGATAGAACGATCCCGCCACGGCGGGTGTGCGCACGGTTTGCATAACGACGCCCTCCCGATGAGTTTGCCAATACCAATCGGTTAGAGTATAGGGCTTAAATTCAATTCGCCGGCGACGGTCTATATGTAGAGTGATCCAAATATTACGGTAGCCAGTATTCCCACTGGCCGAAAAACGACGAGAGCCTTTGCGAAGGAGGCCATGATGAACCAAACCACCGAGTTTTTTCCTACTCGCTACTGGCACGCCCTTGACGATGGCCGGGTCCAGTGCGATGTCTGCCCGCGCTTCTGCAAGCTGCACGAGGGCCAGCAGGGCCTGTGCTTCGTGCGCGGCTGTCACGACGGCAAGATCATGCTGACCAGCTATGGCCGGTCCAGCGGTTTCTGCATCGATCCGATTGAAAAGAAACCTCTCAACCATTTTCTGCCCGGCACCTCGGTGCTGTCGTTCGGCACCGCCGGCTGCAATCTGGCCTGCAAATTCTGCCAGAACTGGGACATGAGCAAATCCCGCGAGATGGACACCCTGGCCGACGAGGCTTCACCGGACAAACTGGCCCGGGTGGCTCACGAGCTAGGCTGCCGCAGCATCGCCTACACCTATAACGATCCGGTGATTTTCATGGAGTACGCCATGGATGTCGCCATCGCCTGCCGTGACTACGGGATCAAGTCGGTGGCGGTCACCGCCGGCTACATGTGCGACGAACCGCGCCGGGAATTCTACCAATACATGGACGCCGCCAACGTAGACCTCAAGGCGTTCACCGAGGAATTTTATTGGAAAATCTGCGGCGGCCACCTGCAACCGGTGCTCGATACCCTGATATATCTCAAGCGGGAAACTCAAGTCTGGTTCGAGATCACCAGCCTGCTGATCCCCGGCGAGAACGATTCCGATGCCGAACTGGAGGCGTTGACCCAGTGGGTGGTGGAAAACCTGGGACCGGAGGTGCCGATTCACTTTACCGCCTTCCATCCAGACTGGAAGATGCTGAACCACTCCCCTACTCCGCCTTCGACCCTGAGCCGGGCGCGGCGGATCGCGCTGAAGAACGGCATCCATTACGCCTACACTGGCAACGTCAACGACGAAAAAGGCGGCAGCACCTATTGCCATCAGTGCGGCCGGAAGCTGATCGGTCGCGACGGGTACACGCTCGGCGAGTGGAATCTGACTGCGGACGGACGCTGCAACGTCTGCGGCACGCCCTGCGCCGGCATGTTCGAGGCCCAACCGGGGACGTGGGGCGCCAGACGGCGCCCGGTGCGCCTTCGACAATACGCGGATTGACGCACCAACGGGTTCGCTGCATTGACCCCGCGCCCGTAGTGCGAGCAGGCGCGATGCTGAGCTACCGCCACGCCTTCCACGCCGGCAATTTCGCCGACGTGTTCAAACATGTCCTGCTGGTCCAGCTCATCCGCGCCCTGCAACGCAAGGACAAACCGTTTTGCGTGCTCGACACCCACGCCGGCGCGGGCCGTTACGATCTGAATTCCCCGCCGGCGCAAAAGAACCGTGAATTCGCCGGCGGCATTGGCCGGCTGTGGGATCAGTCCGGGTTGAGTCCGGAACTGAATGACTATGTGGCGCAAGTTCGGGCATCGAACCCGGACGGCCGTTTGCGCGATTACCCCGGTTCGCCGCGCCTCGCCCGCGATTTGCTGCGAACGGGCGACCGGCTGATACTGACCGACCTCCATCCGGCCGAGCACGCCGCGCTCAAGGCCGAATTCGCCGGCGACCGCCAAGTTGCGGTTCACCACGCCGACGGCTACGCCGCGCTCAAGGCGTTGCTACCGCCCCCGGAACGGCGCGGGCTGGTGCTGCTGGACCCGGCCTATGAGTTGAAGGATGAATTCGACCGGCTGATCGAGGCGGTCCAGCTCATTCACCGGCGCTGGGCCGGCGGCGTCATCGCCCTCTGGTACCCCATCCTCGATCGCGCGCCCAGTCTGCGCTGGCAACGAACTCTGCAAACGCTGGAGATTCCGGCGATGCTGTGCGTGGAACTGGGGCTATATCCCTACGACGCGCCGCTCGGGCTGCACGGCAACGGCATGATCCTCATCAATCCCCCGTGGACGCTGGATGGAACGCTGGCCCGCCTGCTGCCGGAACTGCTGCAACGACTGCGCGTCGGCGACCACGGCCAAACCCGGCTGGAATGGCTGACGCCCGCGCCCTGATCCCTGACCCCTGATCCCTGGAAACCCATGTATCACGACACCCTGATTGACGCCGCTACCCTGCACGCCCATCTCGACGATCCCGACTGGGTGGTGGTGGATTGCCGTTTCAGCCTGATGGACACCGCAGCCGGTCGCCGCGCCTACCGGGAGAGCCATATTTCCGGCGCCCGCTACGCCCATCTCGACGAAGATCTGTCCAGCCCCATCACCCCGACCACCGGCCGTCACCCGTTGCCCGATCCGGCCCGGTTGGCTCGCACCCTGGGAGAATGGGGCATCGGCCATAAAACACAGGTCGTGGCCTACGACGACATGGGCGGAATGTTGGCGTCGGCGCGGCTGTGGTGGTTGCTGCGCTGGCTGGGGCACGATGCGGTGGCGGTGCTGGATGGCGGTTTTCCAGCCTGGCAACGGGCGGAGCTGCCGTTGACCGCCGAATCGCCGAACGTGCAACCGACGGTATTCCATGGCCGACCGGACGACCGGCTTTGGTTGACGACCGCGCAGGTGCAAGCGCTGCCAGCGGAGAAGGTGTTGCTGGATGCACGAGCGGCAGCACGCTTTCGGGGCGAGATGGAGCCGATCGATCCGGTCGCCGGCCATATTCCGGGCGCGGTCAATCTGCCGACCGAGGGTAATTTAACCGCCGACGGTCTCTTTTTACCCCGCGCCGAACTGCGGGCGCGGTTCGCGGCGGCGTTGGGCGACCGGTCACCGACCGCGGTGGTGCATAGTTGTGGTTCCGGGGTGACCGCCTGCCACAACCTGCTGGCGATGGAAGCCGCCGGCCTGCGCGGTTCGCGGCTGTACGCCGGTTCCTGGAGTGAGTGGATCCGCGATCCTGGCCGGCCGATGGCGACCGGGGCCGGTTGAATGGTCGGTTCCGTTGAAAATACACCGCAAAGTTACCATCATGATGCAAAGTGGCCGCCCGCGCCGCCGCCGCGCCAGCGAACAGCAACCGCCACGACCGGGAAAAAGCAATGCCGAAACTCATGCCCAAGACCCTGACCACGCTATTTCTCACCTCCACCTTGGGAGCCTGCGCCTGGCTACCGCCCTTGGGCGCCGATGACGCCACCGATTCCGGGAAAGTGGCTGACACCACCTACGTCGACTACTGGCAAACCCGCGATCCGTCCGACTATCGCCAGCCGGCGACCGACGCCGCTAATCGGCAACCCGTGGCTCCCTCCCGAGATGTCGTGGTGGCGCAAAGGCCAATCCCTCCCGCGAAAGTCGAAAGAACCCCCGAACCCCGAATCGTGGCGATCATCCCGGTACAGGGGAATGGACCCACCCAACCCGCCAAGGCCGGAACGCCTGGGAAAACCGAGGCGGTCGCCGTCCCAACCGCCACCCCATCCACGCCGATCAAGGCCAAGCAAACCGCGGCCTCGATTCGCAAAA
Organism: Candidatus Contendibacter sp.; assembly: GCA_049290615.1. Taxonomy (GTDB): domain Bacteria; phylum Pseudomonadota; class Gammaproteobacteria; order Competibacterales; family Competibacteraceae; genus Contendibacter. The sequence goes on along the minus strand of JBATNZ010000008.1, from coordinate 26,821 downwards.
GCAAGGGTAAAGTCCCGGTCGTCAACAAAGACCTCTGGGGCCGGATGCGGGGGCGCTTGGCGCTAGCCGATGTGGAACACCCCCGGATCGCGGAGCGAATCGACGTTCTGAAACGCAATCCCGGTTATCTGAACCTGTTCGTCCAGCGCGCCCAGCCGTACCTGTACTACATCGTGGAGCACATCGACCGGCGCGAGCTGCCGATGGATCTGGCTTTGGTGCCGATGGTGGAAAGCGCGTTCGAACCTACCGCCGTTTCTCCCAAGGACGCCGCCGGCCTTTGGCAGATCATCCCGACCACTGGACAGGAATGGGGGCTGATGCTGGCCGAGGGCTATGACGGCCGCCTCGATATCCATACCTCGACCGAGGTGGCCCTGCGCTATCTGCGCTACCTGAACAAACTGTTCGATGGCGACTGGTTGCTGGCGCTGGCGGCGTACAACGCCGGGCCGCGCGCCGTGCAGGACGCAATCAAGGCACACGCCGCCGAACCACCCCCGGCGACCGCCCTCGTGGAAACGCACCCCGCCGTGATTCTGGCCCTGGCCCTTTCGGTATCCGCCCGCCCGGCGGCTCCCGAAGCGCCACCGCAATCGCTGTTCTGGAGCCTGAATCTGCCCAGGGAGACGCAGGATTACGTACCTCGGATCGTGGCGCTGGCGCATATCATCGCCGATCCCGTGGTGTATGGCGTGAAACTCCAGGCGATCGACAATCAACCCTATCTATACCGGGTCGACCTCACCCCCGAGACCAAAGTATTCGACAGCGTCACAGCCGCCGGCATCCCCATCGAGGAGTTTTTCCGCTTCAACCCTGGTTTCAAACTCGGCATCGAACCGCCGGTGCGCGCCTACAACCTATTGCTGCCCCGGGAACAGGCCCAGAACCTGGTTGCGAACTCACCGGGCGCCCGCCTTTTAGCCCCCAGCAAACACACGGTCCAAAAGGGCGAAACCCTGGACATGATCGCCAAACGGCACAGTGTCCCTTCCCAGCAACTGGCGCAGTGGAACGGCCTGAACAGCAAGAGTACCCTGAAGGCTGGCCAGCAGTTGATCGTTTATCCTTCCTCGTGAGCCGGATGGCGCGCGTGGATCGGCTCAATTGTTCCCGCCGTGCGGGGTGCCGGAATCAGGGGCTGGCAGCGGTGGGATACGGAAGGGATGCTTGGCCTTGAACTCCTTGACCCGCTGTTCCGCTACCCCGATCTGGGCCGGACTCATTTTTTTCATGACATCCTGCTTGGCCTGCGGCGCCTGGCCGTCGCCCTGGGCATCCGCCAGCGCGTACCAGAAGTAGGCTTGCGCGTAATCCGGCGGCGCCCCCTCGCCTTCCTCGTACATGATGGCCAGATTGACCTGCGCCTGCGGCAAACCCTGCTCCGCCGCCTTCCGGTACCACTGCATCGCCAGGGCGTTGTCCTCTGGCAAGCCATGGCCGTTGTCGTACAGCACACCCAGGTTGAACTGGGCGAAGGGAACGCCCTGCTCCGCCAGTGGCCGGACGATAGCGAGTTCGGCGGCGTAATCGCCACGCTCGTGAGCGGTCTTGGCTCGGTCCCAGTCGCCATCGGCCGCCCAGGTGGGAGCGGTCATCAACAGGCTGCCCGCCAGCAGCAGGAAAAGCGGTTTGTTCATGGCTGATTACTCGGTTGAGATAAGTTGCTTGGTGCGAATTTGTCCAGTTTAACATTCCGCTGGCTACCGTCGCCGGTTCCGTTCGCCAGAAACGCAGTGCTCCGTCAGTTTTGTTCCGTGGAACACTCGATACATTCATCCATGGAAAACACGGAAAATAGGAAGCATCAACTTCGTGTTGACCAAACCGTAGTCCCGAACTCGGCATGATGGGAAGTTTGGCGAACTACGCTATCATTCGGGGTATCCAGGTTTTGCCGGCATACCCAGGATTTTCTCCATCATCCGGACGCCGCCGCCGTGGCCCCGCTACCTTTTAAGCCCCGCGACATCCCCAATTTAATCACCGGCCTGCGCATTCTGCTGGTGGCGCCCTTTCTGTGGCTGCTGCTGGAGGAGCGCTACGGAGCGGCGCTGTTGCTGTTCGTGCTCGCCGGCGTGTCCGACGCGCTGGACGGTTTCCTGGCCAAATACCACGGCTGGACCAGCGAACTGGGCGGCCTGCTCGATCCGATCGCCGACAAACTGTTGCTCATCGGAGCGATCCTGGCGCTGGGCTGGCTCAAGGAACTGCCGGGCTGGCTGGTGGCGCTGGTGATCGGGCGCGACCTGCTCATCGTCGTCGGCGCGGTCGCCTACCACCTGCGGGTCGAGCGTCTCCGCGCCGCGCCGCTCATGATCAGCAAGCTGAATACGTTCGTGCAATTGACGCTGGTCTGCGCGGTGATCGTCCATTACGGGCTGGCGCCACTGCCGGAGTGGCTGCTGGCCGGCGGCATTTATCTGACCGCCCTGACCACCGTCTGGAGCGGCGCGGCCTACGTTTGGCGCTGGGGACATCTGGCCCGGCGCAAGACCCAACACCCGGCTGGCTCTTCCCACGACGCGCCCTGAGTCTCAGAATCAAAGGTACTCCTCCATGGAACGCGCATTCCGCACCCGCTTCTGGCTGATTTTCGCGGCGATCCTCATCGGCCTGCTGTACCTGCTGGCGCCGGTGCTGACCCCCTTCCTGCTCGCCGCCCTGCTGGCCTACCTGGGCGACCCGCTGATCGACCGGCTGGAAGCGCGCAAGCTGTCGCGGTCCTGGGCGGTGACGCTGGTGTTCGGCGCGATCATCCTGGGGCTGTTGCTGCTGTTGTTATTGCTGATTCCCCTGTCGGCGCATCAGTTCAAGGGACTCATGCACAAGCTGCCGGCTTACCTCGATTGGCTGCAAACCAGCATTCTGCCCTGGCTGAGCGACACGCTGGGGATCGACTCGGCACTGTTCGATCTGAGCCAGTTGCGCGACAAGCTGCTGGCGTATGCCCAAGAGATCGGCGATCTGGCCGGCGGCCTGCTGGAGTCGTTGCGAGCCTCATCGATCGTGGTTTTCGCCTGGATCGCCAATCTGGTGCTGGTGCCCGTGGTGACCTTCTACCTGCTGCGCGACTGGGACGTGCTGGTCGCCCAGGTCCGCGAACTGCTGCCGCGCCGCGTCGAACCAACCGTGAGCAAGCTGGCGCAAGAATCGGATCAGGTCATCGGCGCGTTCCTGCGCGGCCAGTTGATTGTGATGGGAACTCTGGGCGTTATGTACTCGGTGGGGCTGGCCATCATCGGTCTGGAGTTCTCGCTGCTGATCGGGATGCTGGCGGGTCTGGTGAGCTTCGTGCCCTACCTGGGCCTGATCGTCGGCATTCTCGCCGCCAGCATCATCGCCCTGCTGCAATTCCACAGTTTCCTGAGCCTGATTCCAGTTCTGATCGTATTCGGCGTTGGCCAGTTCATCAGCGATTTCTTTTTGACCCCGAAACTGGTCGGCGACCGTATCGGTCTGCATCCGGTAGCGGTCCTGTTCGCGGTGCTGACCGGCGGCCACCTGTTCGGCTTCTTCGGCATCCTGCTGGCGCTGCCGGTGGCGGCGGTTGTCGTGGTGCTGCTGCGCCACGCCCACGATGAATACCTCAAGAGCGGGCTTTACCAGGGATGAGAGACTGTATAAAACCAACCTCATCTGGAACTGCTATCATGCTATCTTCGCCGCCGCCGCGAACCCACCTCGCCGACCGGCTGGTGCGCCTGCTGTTGTGACTAAGCTTGACGGCGGCATTTGCCCACCGCGATCAACAAGATCAACCGAGCCTTGGGGTACGAGAACTGAGGCGCAAACCGTGACGAACGACAAAACCGTGGATTCACCCCGCGCCCCGCGCCCCGCGCCCCACCCCATCGGCATTCTGGGCGGCACCTTCGACCCCATCCACCACGGTCATCTGCGGCCGGCGCTGGAGTTGCTGGACGCGCTGGAACTGGCCGAGGTCCGCTTCGTGCCCTGCCGGATTCCGACGCATCGCGACACGCCATCGGTCACCGCCGAACAGCGATTGGCGCTGGTGCGACTGGCTACGGTCGGACAGGCTGGCTTTGTAACCGACGACCGGGAACTGCGCCGTGAGGGTCCGTCCTACATGGTGGATACCCTGACTTCGCTGCGTGGGGACTTCGGCGCTGATACGCCGCTGTGTCTGCTCGTCGGCGCCGACGCCTTCCGGGAGTTGCATACCTGGCATCGCTGGCGGGAGTTGACCCATCTGGCCCATATCGTGGTGATGCGGCGGCCCGGCGTATTGCGACCCCTGCCGCCGGCGCTGGAGGAATTCGTCGCCCCGCGGATGCTCCACGATGCGCGCGCGCTGCGCCAGAAACCGGCCGGCGGCATCCTGTTTCAGCCGGTGACTCAGCTCGACATTTCCGCCACCCACATCCGTACCCTGCTGGCGCGCGGCCAGTCGCCCCGCTACCTGTTGCCGGAAGCGGTGCTAGCCACCATTCACGACCGGGCGCTGTACCGGCCGCCACCCGCCAAAACTCCCGTCTCCGCGTGAGGAGGTAAACCCGAATCCATGCAACTCGAAGCGCTGCGAAAGATCGTCATTGACGCCCTGGAAGAACTGAAGGCCCAGCACCTCACGGTCCTGGACGTGCGCGGCATCGCCAGTTTTACCGACCTGATGGTGGTGGCCAGCGGTACGTCCACCCGTCAGGTCAAGGCACTGGCCGACAAAGTGATCGAAAAATGTCGGTTGGCCGGCGTTCGCCCGCTGGGCGTCGAAGGCGAGCGGGAAGCCGAATGGGTGCTGGTGGACCTTGGCGACATCGTGGTGCATGTCATGCTGCCGCAGACCCGCGACTTCTATAACCTGGAAAAGCTGTGGGCGGTGGATACCGCCAGAACGCTGAGGCACTGAGGCGCCAGCTTGTCGCGGTTCCCATGAAAATTCATCTGCTCGCCGTCGGCGCCCGAATGCCGGACTGGGTCAAGACTGGTTACGCCGAATACGCCGCGCGCCTGCCGCGCGAATGCGCGTTGACCCTGCTCGAAATTCCCACCGGCAAGCGCGGCCCCAACGCTGATCTGGCCCGCCTCGTTCGTGCCGAGGGCGAACGGTTATTGGCGGCGGTTTCACCCGGTTCCCGTCTCATCGCTCTGGACGAGCGCGGCCCGCAATGGAGTACGGCGGAACTGGCCGAACAACTGGCCGGGTGGCTGCGGGAGGGTCGCGATCCGAGCCTGCTGATCGGTGGGCCGGATGGCCTGGATCCCGCCTGCCGTACCCGCGCCGACCAGCTTTGGTCGCTGTCGCGGCTGACCCTGCCGCATCCGCTGGTGCGGGTGGTGGTCGCCGAACAGATGTATCGGGCCTGGAGCCTGTTGCACAACCACCCCTATCACCGCGCCTGACATGCCGGTTCCCTACGTTTACCTCGCCTCCGCCTCGCCGCGCCGCCGCGAACTGCTGCGCCAGATCGGCGTGTCCTACCGCCTGGTGCGGCTGGAGGTGGATGAAACTCCCCTGTCAGACGAGACACCCCGCGACTGCGTGGCGCGACTGGCGCTGCTCAAGGCGCGAACCGGTTGCGCGGCGCTGGGTCGACGGAAACCCGCGCCAGTGCTGGGCGCGGACACGGCGGTGGTGGTGAATAACGTCATTCTTGGCAAACCCCGCGACCGGGACGAGGGGCTGGCGATGCTGGCGCTCCTGTCCGGCCGCGAGCATCGGGTGTTAAGCGCGGTGGCGCTGGCGACTCCGGCGCGGAGCGCGGTCAAAGTCCAGGAGAGCCGGGTCTGGTTTCGCGAACTGGAACCGGCGGAACGCGCCGCCTACTGGGACAGCGGCGAACCGCTGGACAAGGCCGGCGGTTACGCGATTCAGGGCCGGGCGGCGGCGTTCATCATCCAATTGCGCGGAAGTTACTCCGGCGTGATGGGCCTGCCGCTGTTTGAAACCGCCGAACTGCTGCGGGCGTTTGGCACTCCCCTCTAGCACTCTTTCACTTCCCGATGGACTGAGATCCCATGGCGACACGCGCCGAAGGCGGCACGGGCGACGAAATCCTGATCAACGTCACGCCCCGCGAAACCCGGGTCGCCGTGGTCGAAAACGGCGTCCTGCAAGAGATTCTGATCGAACGGGCCGGCAAGCGCGGCCTGGTCGGCAACATCTACAAGGGCCGGGTGTGTCGGGTGCTGCCCGGCATGGAAGCGGCGTTCGTGGACATTGGCCTGGAGCGGGCCGCGTTTCTGCATGTCTCCGACATCCGCCCCGAATCCATGCCGGTCAGCGACGCGGCGGCCGGTGGCGATCGCGCGGCCCTCGCCATCACCGATCTGGTGCGCGAGGGTCAGGAACTGGTGGTGCAGGTCATCAAGGATCCCATCGGCACCAAGGGCGCGCGGCTGACCACGCACATTACCCTGCCGTCGCGGTTTCTGGTGTTCCTGGCCGATTCCGACATGGCCGGGATATCGGTCAAGATCGACAGCGAGCGCGAGCGGCAGCGCCTGAAGGAGATGGTCAACGCCTTCCGCGCCGAATTCGGCGGCGGTTACATCGTGCGCACCGCGGCGGAGGGCGCGGAATCCGGGGCGCTGCGGGCCGACATGCAGTTCCTGCAGCGGCTGTGGGATTCCATCCGCGAGCGGATCAGGGACACCGCCGGCGTCGGCGCCCTGTACGAGGATTTGCCGCTGGTGCTGCGGGTGTTGCGCGATTTCATCGGCGACGGCGTGGAGAAAGTCCGCATCGATTCGCGCGAGACCTGCCAGCGGATGTTGGCCTTCGCCGACAAGTTCGTGCCCGAGATGGGGCCGCGCCTGGAACACTATCCCGGCGAGCGACCGATTTTCGAGTTGTACGGCATCGAGGACGAAATCCAGCGGGCGCTGGTCAAGAAGGTGCCGCTCAAATCCGGTGGCTATCTGATCGTGGATCAGACCGAGGCGATGACCACCATCGACGTCAATACCGGCGCTTACGTGGGGCATCGCAACCTCGAAGAGACCATCTTCAAGACCAACCTGGAAGCGGCCACCGCCATCGCCCGCCAATTGCGGCTGCGCAATCTGGGTGGGATCATCATTCTCGATTTCATCGACATGGTGAGCGAGGAGCACCGACAGGCGGTGCTGCGGGCGCTGGAGAAGCATCTGGAGAAGGACCGCGCCAAGAGCCATATTTCGCAGGTGTCCCCGCTGGGACTGGTGGAGATGACCCGCAAGCGCACCCGCGAAAGTCTGGAGCAAATCCTGTGCGAGCCGTGTCCGCTGTGCGACGGGCGTGGTTCGATCAAGACCGCGGAAACCGTGTGCTATGAAATCTTCCGCGAACTGTTGCGCGAGACCCGCCAGTATTCGCCGCGCCAGTTCGTGGTGTTGGCCGCGCCGGACGTGGTGGACGCCATGCTGGATCAGGAATCCACCAGCGTGGCGCAACTCGAAGCCTTCGTGGGCATCCCCATCAAGTTTCAGGCCGAGACGCTTTATCCCCGCGAGCAATACGACGTGGTGCTGATGTGAGGCGACGGTTGCTGGGCGCGACCCGCCGCGCCTTGCGCTGGACCCGCCGGTTGTTGCTGGCGCTGCTGTTGCCGGCGTTGCTGGTGGCGGGGTTTGGGCAGTGGTGGCTGCTGCCGCGCCTGAACGATCATCGCGACGCGCTGGCGGCGGCGCTGGGCGATTATCTGCATGTGCCGGCCCGGATCGAGGCGGTCGTCGCCGAGCGGGAGGGTTGGCGGTTGGGTCTGCGGCTGCAAGGCGTCAGCCTGCGCGATCCCGAAAATGGGGTGTTGCTGGCCAGTTTCAATCGAGCGACGGCAACCCTGAACCTGTGGCGCTCGCTGCGGGAGTGGCGGCCAGTGTTCGGCCACCTTCGGTTGGAGGGCGTCAGTCTGACGCTGGAACAGGGGGCGGATGGAACGCTGCGGCTGCGGGCCGACGTCGGCGCCGCCGATACCGCGTCATCGCTACCGGACGTGGCCCGCTGGCTGTTCGACGTGGGTCGGCTGGACCTGGTGGGCGACCGGTTGACCGTGCGCCACCGCGATGGCGGTAGCTTGCAAATCCTGCATCCCTATTTCCAGGTGCGCGATACGAAGCGCGGCCAGCGACTGGCATTCACCGCCGACTTGCCCGCCGAATTCGGCGATCAGTTCCAGCTCGACGTCGAACGCCTTCACGCCGACCCGGAATCCTGGCGGGGAACCGTCGCGCTGCGCGCCGACCGGCCTCATCGCTTCGAGTGGAGCCAGGGCGGCGACCAGTGGTGGGGGCGCATCCACGGATTGCACGCCCAGGAGGCGACGGCCTGGGTGCTGCCCTGGCTGGACGAGCCGACCCGTCAGTGGCTGGCGGCGCTCGATCCAAGGGGCGAGGCGCCGGAAATCACGGTTCGGATCGACCCCACCACGGGGAGCTATGCCGTGACCGCGCGGTTGCGCGAGGCAGCGTTCCAGTCGGTTCGTGACCTGCCGGGATTCGACCATCTGACCGGAACCCTGGAATTCACCCCCGAACAGGGCGCCATCGCCCTCGACAGCCGTAAGGTCCAGGTGGATACCGCTGGTCTGCTGCGCGCGCCCGTCATGTTCGACACCTTGACTGGGACGGTGGCCTGGACGCGCGAGGTGGATGGATTGCGGCTGGAAAGCGCCGGTCTGGATTTGGCCAATGCCGATCTCAACGCCCGCGTCTGGGGTCGTGTGACCGTTCCCGCCACTGGCACGCCGCTGCTGGATTTGCAAAGCCGTTACCGCGACGTGAAAGTCAGCGCGGCGCGGCATTATTTGCCGGTGACGGTGATTCCGCCCGACGGAATCGCCTGGCTGGATCAGGCGCTGGTCGGCGGTCGGGTGGTGTCCGGCGATGCTCTCTTGCGGGGTCCGGCGACGGCTTTCCCGTTCGACCAGGACGAGGGCTTGTTTGAAACCCGCTTTCAGGTCGAAGGCGCGGTTCTGGATTACGCGCCTGGCTGGCCGCGACTGGAAGCGGGACAGGGGATGGTGCGGTTTCGCAATCGCGGTTTGCAGGTGGAAATCGGCGCCGGTCGCCTGCTCGATGCCAAGGTCGAGAACATCGCGGCGCGGATTGATGATCTCGAATCGGTGGTGGTGCGGGCCAAGGGTCGGGTCAAGGGGCCGGGGGCCAGCCTGTGGCAGGCGCTCAAGGACAGTCCGTTCGGTCGCGATCTAGGTGATGATCTGCCGAATTTGCGGATCGGCGGGGCCAGTACGCTGGACCTCGAACTCACCATTCCGACCGATTCCCGGCCCGGCCAAGCGCGTGGGCGGGTAGGACTGCGGGATAACCGCGTGGCGCTGCCGGCCTGGAATCTGGAATTCGACCGGCTGCGCGGCGAACTGCATTTCACCGAGGCCACCCTGGATGCCAAGGCATTGCAAACGCGGCTGCGCGGTGAGCCGGTCCGGCTCGATCTGGATCTGGTCGGCCGCGAAGGCCGCCGCGATCTGCGGGCGCGGCTGCGGGGCCGCCTGGGACCGGGCGCGCTGGTCGGGGAATCGGCGGCGCGGGTGCTGGAGCGCCATGTCAACGGCAAGAGTCTTTGGGAAACGGTGCTGACGGTTCCCACCCGCCGCCGTGAGCGGCTGGATCCGGTACCGCCCTTCACCCTGGACTTGAATTCGGACCTGCGCGGCATGGCCGTTCAGTTGCCGGCGCCACTGGGCAAGGCCGCCAGCGAAGCGCGTCCAATCAAAATTGGCCTGCATCCGCGCGCGGGTGACGCGCTGGACGTGACGCTGGCTTATGGGGAAGGGGTGCGGGCAGCGCTGGAACTGGCGGACTTCGCGCGTGATCCCCGGCTGGCGCGCGGCGAATTGCGCATCAACGCCGGCGAGGCGAAACTGCCGGAGGCGCCGGGGCTGGCGGTTATCGCCGATCTGCCCCGCTGGGAATGGACCGTGTTTCCCAGCTCCCCGGAGGATGCCGCCGGTTCCTGGCGCGGCTTGCGACACCTCGATGCCCGGATCGGCGAGCTGACGCTGGGTCGCCAGACCATTGCCGGGGTGATGCTGAGCGCGGTGCGCGGGAACCATGAGCTGCGGATTGATCTCGATGGCGCGACGCTGGCCGGGCGCGTGACCCTGCCGGACGAACCCAGCCCGGAGCGACCGATTAACGCGGCGTTGCGGCGGCTCCATCTGCGCCGCGCGGCGGAATCCGCGCCCGCTGGTTCCCCGGACGCCAATGCCCAGATTACCGACCCGCGCCGGTTGCCGCCGCTGGTGCTGACCGCAACCGATCTGCGCTTGAATGGCGCGGAACTGGGCCGATTGCGGCTGGTGGCCATGCCGCGCCCCGACGGTATCCGCCTGACTGAATTCAAATTGGCGTCCGAACGGCAACGCCTCGATGCGACCGGCGACTGGGAGTGGGCCGGCAAGGGTCAGACATCCCGCTTGCGGGCGACCTTGCACAGTCAGGCGCTGGGCGAGACCCTGGCGGCCTTCGGTTATGCCGGGGTCGGCATCGCTCGCGGCGAGACCGAGGCGGAACTGGCGGTCGAATGGGCGGGGGCGCTGCCCGAGTTCGCGCTGGAGCGGCTGGAGGGCACGCTGAAGCTCCAGGTCGGTCCCGGTCAGTTGCTGGACGTCGACCCCGGAATGGGGCGCATGGTGGGCCTGTTCAACGTGCAAAACCTCCTGCGCCGCCTCACCCTCGACTTTAGCGATCTGATGCAGCCCGGGATGGGGTTCGACCGGATCGCCGGCCAGTTCACCTTCAAGCAGGGGCAAGCCTACACCAGCGATCTGACTATTGAGGCCCCGGCGGCGCGGATTCAGATCGAGGGTCGGACCGACCTGAAGCAACACAATTACGACCAGCGCATCACGGTGATCCCCCGGCTCGGCGGCGCGCTGCCGGTCGCCGGGGTGCTGGCCGGTGGACCGGCGGTTGGCGCGGTGGTTCTGTTGGCCGAACGGTTGCTGCAAAAAGGCATCGAACAGGCTACCCAGTATCGTTATGCGCTGACCGGCTCCTGGGACCGTCCGGTGATGGAATTGCTGGAAGAACCGCAACCCGCGACCCCGGCGAAAGGGCCAGCGGGCGACCAGTGAGCGAGGAGATGGCCGACGTGTCGATGATGGCTGCTATTCAGATGGTATCCGGTCCCGGCGTTGCCGAAAATCTGGCCGCCGCCGCCGATTTACTGGCCCAAGCCGCCGATCAAGGCGCGCAACTGGCGGTGTTGCCGGAGAATTTCGCCCTGATGGGCCAGCGGGAGGGCGACAAGCTGGCGGTGCGGGAAGCCGAAGGCGAGGGGCCGATTCAGACGTTTCTCGCCGAACAGGCGGCCCGTCACCGGTTATGGCTGGTCGGCGGCACGATTCCGCTGCAAGCCGCCGGCGACGAAAGCCGGGTGCGGGCTGCCTGCCTGCTGTACGACGACCGGGGCCGACCAGTCGCGCGCTACGACAAGGTACACTTGTTCGACGTGCAAGTGGTGGGCAGCGCCGAACACTACACCGAGTCGGCCACCATCGCGCCGGGCGACCGTTACGTCGTTGCCGAGACGCCGCTGGGTCGGCTGGGTTTGGCGGTGTGCTACGACCTGCGCTTCCCCGAGCAATTTCGCGCCCTGGTGGACCGGGGCATGGAAATCCTGGCCTTGCCGGCGGCATTTACCGCCACCACCGGCCAGGCGCATTGGGAAACCTTGCTGCGCGCCCGCGCCATCGAGAATCAGTGTTATGTGATCGCCGCGGCGCAGGGCGGGAAACACGCCAACGGTCGAGAGACCTACGGTGACAGCCTGATCATCGACCCGTGGGGCGCGATTCTAAACCGGCAACCATGGGGACCTGGGGTGGTGCTGGCCGAATTCAGCCGTGAGCGGTTGGAGAATGTACGGCGGCAATTTCCGGTGCTGGAACATCGGGTACCTTGCGAGGTTTGAGAGCCATGACCACCGACCCCATCGACCTTGTCCGCCAACATCTGCTCGTTCCCGCCGGTCTCGGCGAGGACGATTTGCACCGCGCCTTATCCTGCCTGCTGGGCCATGCCGTGGACGGCGGCGATCTGTATTTTCAGGCCCGCCGCGCCGAGTCCTGGGCGCTGGAGGATGGTCAGGTCAAAAGCGCCAGCCACGCCATCCAGCAGGGTGTCGGGGTCCGGGCGGTGAGCGGCGAGAAAACCGGCTTCGCCTATTCCGACGAGATCGTGCTGCCGGCCCTGCTGGAGGCCGCGACCGCCGCCCGCGCCATCGCCCGGCACGGCGGCGGCGGCCAGCTTCGAGTCTGGCGGACTGCTCGACGGCCGGCCCTGTACGAACCGCTCGATCCGTTGGAAACCTTGTCGGCCGAGGCCAAGGTTCACCTGCTGGAAAATGTGGACGCCGAAGCCCGCCGGCAAGACCCGCGCGTCACCCAGGTCATGGTCGGGCTGGCCGCCACCCAGGATACGATTCTGGTGGCCGGCAGCGACGGTACCCTGGCCGGCGACGTGCGGCCGCTGGTGCGGCTGAATGTGTCGGTGATCGTCGAACAGCATGGCCGCCGCGAGCAAGGTTCCAGCGGCGGCGGCGGTCGGGTGGGCTACGGCTATTTCCTCGATGAAGACCGTGCGCTGGGCTACGCGCGGGAAGCGGTGCGGCTGGCGCTGGTCAATCTTGAGGCGACGGCCGCGCCGGCCGGAACGATGACCGTGGTGCTGGGACCGGGTTGGCCCGGCATTTTGTTGCACGAGGCCATCGGTCACGGTCTCGAGGGCGATTTCAACCGCAAGGGCACCTCGGCCTTTAGCGGGCGCCTCGGCGAGCGGGTGGCCACGCCGCTCTGCACGGTAGTCGACGACGGCACGCTGGCCGGTCGGCGCGGTTCGCTGAACGTAGACGACGAGGGGACGCCAACTCAATACACCACGCTGATCGAGCGCGGCGTGCTCAAGGGCTACTTACAGGACAAGCTCAACGCCCGGCTGTTGAAGATGGCGCCCACGGGCAACGGTCGGCGCGAGTCCTACGCCCATCTGCCGCTGCCGCGCATGACCAACACCTACCTGCTGCCAGGCCAACACGATCCAGCGGAGATCATCGCCTCGGTGGAGCGGGGGCTGTACGCGGTGAACTTCGGCGGCGGCCAAGTAGACATCACCTCCGGCAAGTTCGTGTTCTCCGCCAGCGAGGCGTATCTGATCGAGAACGGCCGGGTCACCCGGCCGGTCAAGGGCGCCACCCTGATCGGTAACGGCCCGGATGTCCTCACCAAAGTCGCGATGGTCGGCAACGACCTGCAATTCGACGCCGGGGTCGGCACCTGCGGCAAGGACGGGCAGAGCGTGCCGGTCGGGGTCGGCCAGCCGACGCTCAAGGTCGAGGCGCTGACCGTGGGCGGCACCCAAGCCTGATCCCTAATCCCTGCTACTGATCTCTGACGAACCATGCCCGAATCCATCGCTCGCACCACCGCGCCGCTACCGGCGCGGGAACAACTGGAAACCCTGGTTGCCGACCTTCTCGCCGAGGCGCGCGCCCAGGGCGCCACCGCCGCCGAAGCCGCGGTCAGCTTCGGCGGCGCCCTGTCCGTCACCGTCCGGTTGGGCGAGGTTGAAACTCTGGAACACCACCGCCAGCGCGGCCTGGCGGTCACGGTTTACCTCGACCAGAGTCGGGGCTCGGCCAGCACCGCCGACTGGCGGCCGGAGGCGATCCGCGACACCGTGCGCAGCGCCGTCGCCATTGCCCGCCACACCGCCGCCGACCCTTACGCCGGCCTGGCCGATCCCGAACGACTGGCGCGGGAAATTCCGGATCTCGATCTCCACCATCCCTGGCCACTGGCCGTCGAGGAGGCTATCGAACTGGCCCGCGAGTGCGAGGCGGCGGCGCTGACGCTGGACTCGCGCATCCGCAATTCCGAGGGCGGCAGCATCACCACCCACATCGGTCTGGGTCTCTACGGCAACTCGCACGGTTTCCGCGGCGGCTATCCGACTACCCGGCATTCGCTGAGTTGCTCGGTGATCGCCCAGGACGATGGCGGGATGCAACGCAATCACTGGTACACGGTGGCGCGGGATCGCAACGATCTGGAAACGCCGGTGGCGGTTGGGCAAAAAGCCGCGCAACGCGCCCTGCGTCGCCTGGGCAGCCGCCGACTGGGAACCCGGCAAGTTCCTGTCTTATTCGCCCCGGAACTGGCGCGCGGTTTGATCGGCCATTTCATTGCGGCCATTCGTGGCAGCGCGCTGTACCGCAAGGCCTCGTTCCTGCTGGATCGGCTGGGTACGCCCGTGTTCCCGGAGTTCGTGAACATGCGCGAACGGCCGCATCTGCCCAAGGCGCTGGCTAGCGCCCCGTTCGACAGCGAGGGCGTGGCGACCGTTGATCGTGATCTGGTCGGTGAAGGCGTGTTGCGAGGTTACGTCCTGGACAGCTACTCGGCCCGTCGGCTGGGGATGGAGACTACCGGCAACGCCGGCGGCACTCACAATCTGATCGTCGAACCCGGCCCGCTCGGCCACGAGGAATTATTGCGACAACTGGATACCGGGCTGTGGGTGACCGAGTTGCTCGGCCACGGCGTCAATCCGGTGACCGGCGACTATTCGCGCGGGGCGGCGGGGTTCTGGGTGGAGAACGGCGAACTCCAGTTTCCAGTCCACGAAATCACCATCGCCGGCAATCTGGCCGAGATGTTCAGGGAAATTATCGCGGTTGGTAACGACGTGGATGCGCGCGGCGGCATTCGCTGCGGATCGCTGCTGCTGGAGCGGATGACGGTGGCGGGAGAATGAAAACGGCGGTCAATCTTCCCGCTTGCGCAGCAGGAAATGGAACCGGCCCGCGTCCTCGCGGATTTCCAGCAGGACGTGCCCCATCTGCTGGCTGAAGACCTCGAAGTCCCGAACCGATTCCGGGTCGGTGGCGATCACCCGCAATACCTGACCGCCGCGCAGGCTGGCCAGCGCTTTCTTGGCTTTGAGAATCGGCAGCGGGCAGTTCAATCCTGACGTATCGAGTTCGGCGTCAATGGCGGTCATGGCATGGGATCATTGTGTTGGTCATCGACCGCGCGCTCAGTTGGCCCGATAGCCACTTTGCAAGATATCGTTCAGCCCGCCCTTGTTCTCAATCTGGCGATAGCCCATCTGCCGCATCGCCTGCTCGGCGATGCCGGAGCGGCGACCGCTGCGGCAGTAGAGGACGATGCGGGCGGCGCGATCCGGCGCGAAGGCGGCGATGCGGCCAGCGATTTCGTCATGGGGGATATTGATTGCCTCCCGCACATGGCCCTCGCGATATTCGGCGGCGGTGCGCACGTCGATGACCAGCGGTTGGCCGGGAACCGGCGGGCCGCCATGTTCGGCCAGCGCCGGAATGGAAAACAACAGCGCGGCGAGTAATCCGGTCAGCTTTTTCATGTTGGCATGCTCCTGGTTGAAATGAAGGTGTATCCCCCTGTGAATTTCCCTGTGATCCGAACCACGGGGCGAGCCCGCAAAGTATCCATCACCCACTAATCGGGTCATTTAGCGGTCTCGAACGGATTGAATTCGGCGATCACGGGCGCGTGATCGGACGGGCGTTCCAACCGGCGTGGGGCCTTGTCCACCTGGCAGGCGGTGCAGACCGCCGCCAGCGCCGGGCTAACGAGAATGTGGTCGATGCGCAGGCCGAGATTGCGGCGGAAGGCGGCGGCGCGGTAATCCCACCAGCTAAAGGCACGGTCTTCCTGCGGAAACAGGCGGAAAGCGTCTTTCAGCCCCAAATCCAGGAATCGCCGGAACGCCGCCCGTTCCGGCTCGCTGCACAATACCTGGCCAGCCCAAGCGGCGGGATCGTGGACATCACGGTCTTCGGGGGCAATGTTGAAATCACCCAGCATGACCAGTCGGGGATGCCGCGCCAGTTCGTCGCGCAGCCAGCCGGTTAGCTTCTCCAACCAGGCGAGTTTGTAGGCGTACTTGTCGGAGCCGACCGCCTGGCCGTTGGGAACGTAGAGATTCAGCACTCGCACCTTATCGACCGTCGCGCCCAGCACCCGCCGCTGGGGATCATCCAGCCCCGGCAAGTCGGTGGCGATGTCGCCAGCGGGCAGCCGGCTCAGAATCGCCACGCCGTTGTAGGTTTTCTGCCCGGCAAACACGGCTTGATAGCCGGCGTTGGCGATATCCAAGGTGGGGAAATCGGCATCGGTGAGCTTGGTTTCCTGCAAGGCGAGAATGTCCGGTTGCCGGTCGCGCAGCCAGTCCAGCACCTGCGGCAAGCGCACGTTCAGCGAGTTGACATTCCAAGTGGCAATTTTAAATCCCATTTCAGCCGGTTTCATCCAGTCTAAAAAAGCCTTTAATCTTCAATACGTAATCCATTTCTTATCTCATACGGCATCACGTACATCTTATGCTTTTGCCCAGCTCGCGCATGACTGCAAGGTTAAGGCATTTTCTACCCTGGCCGCCAGCACAGGCGAACAGCGCGAGCGGCATTTGGCGATGGCCTGTCAGAGATTGGGTGGGCTGGCGGCCCGCGACGTGAACCCCGCCGACATCGTGCTGCTGATCGAGCAGATCGGCGCGCGGTCGCGCAGCATGGCCGAGGTGGTGTTGACCGCCGTCAACGAAGCCTTCAAGCATGGCATCGCCCGCCGCGTGGTGGTCGCCAATCCTTGCGTCGGGCTGACTGTAGGAGCCATTTGCGGCAAGGCGGAGACCCGCGAGCGGGTCATGCTCGCCGAGCCGGAACTGCGGGCGTTGCTGGCGGAGTTGCCGATCATCGGGACCCGGAAGATTTTGACCGAAAAAACAACGAAAACGGGTAGTGCCTTGAGAGTGCATGACGCCTAAAGTCATCGCGCAATGTTTGACGAGAGGTTTGTTGTCGATGACGCGAAACTTGATTGAAGTCTTGCCGTTGGGGGGATTCAGCCGGCGGCGGAAGGTCCTGGAAAGGAGCGAACGCCCATGAAAAAGCCGCCTGACCAAAACGGTCGGCGGCTTCCCTGAAGTGCGGACCTGTCGCAGCCGTATTCGATGGACGAGGACGACGCGATAGGAGCGGAGAGAGGGTCGGCCTCAAGCTGCATCCACGACGCCCAGACCGACGAGGAACTGCGCGGCTGGCCGAGCTGTGGGAGGCGCTGGCCGCCAAAGCGACGGAACCCGCCAGCGCCGGCTGGCCCGCCGTCATCCAGATGATCCCCGGCGAACTGGCGCGACTGGTCGAAACCGCGATAATCTCCCTTCAGGATCAAACCTTGCCGTGGGCGAGTGGGTGAAACGCGCCGGCAGGTTCAAAAGAAGTTTGAGAACCTGACGACGCGGGTGTCCGGGAAGACCGGCCAGGGACGGTGAGCTCTATCCAATTTGTTGACTTTGATGGACAACAGCTTCAAGCGAGGCCGTAGCCTTGGCCCGCAACAAGGATCATGAATTCATGCAAAATCACTCCGAAATCGCCGAGTTCCTGTGGAAAATCGCCGATCTCATCAAGGACGACTATGACGCCAAGGATTACGAAGACGTGATTCTGCCGTTTACGCTGTTGCGCCGTTTGGATTGCGTGCTGCAACCGACGCGAAAGGTCGTGTACGAGGACGCGGAGAAATACAAGGCGGTCCCCACCGTGACCCGCAGCGCACTGCTGACGAAGGCCGCCAGGCAGAATTTTTTCAACATGTCGGAATATTCTCTCGATGAACTGATCAAGCGACCCAACGATCTCACCCCGAATTTTTCCGCTTATCTGGCCGGCTTCTCGGCCAATGTGAAGGACATCCTCTACAACTTCTCCGGCGGCGAGGAAAAGGGGCTGGCGCCGATTTACGAGACGCTGGCCCGCAAACGGTTGCTGTTCAAGGTGACCCAGGCGTTTACGGCAGTCGATCTGTCGCCGGAAACCGTGGACAACCACGGCATGGGCACCATCTTTGAGTACCTGATCCGCAAGTTCAAGGAAGCCAGCAACGAAGCCGCCGGGCAGTTTTACACCCCGCGCGACATCATCCGTCTGATGGTCAAGCTGATGTTCGAGCCGGATCGCGCCAAGCTGGCCCGGGAAAGTCTGGTCGGGATTTACGATCCGGCCTGTGGCACCGGCGGGATGCTGACCATCGCCAAGGAATACCTGCTGGGTGGGATCAATCCCGCGCTGGAGGTCTATCTCTACGGCCAGGAATTGAACGAAAAAACCTACGCCATCGCCAAGGCCGATATGCTGATGAAGGGCGAGGACCCGGAAAACATCAAGCGGGAGAACACTCTCAGCCATGATTTGTTGCCCGGCAAGCAGTTCAACTACATGCTGTCCAATCCGCCGTTCGGCAAGGACTGGAAGAACATCCGCGAGGAAATCGAGGCCGAACACCAGCGCGGCGCGGCGGGCCGCTATGCGCCCGGTTTGCCCGATGTGGGCGATGGCGCCATGCTGTTTCTGCTGCACAAGCTCAGCAAGATGGCCCCGCAAGGCTCGAAGATCGCGGTGATTTTTAACGGTTCGCCGCTGTTCAACGGCGACGCCGGCAGCGGCCCCAGCAATATCCGCAAACATATCCTGGAACACGACTGGCTGGATGCCATCGTCGCCCTGCCCAATGACCTGTTCTATAACACCGGGATTGCGACCTATATCTGGCTGATCAACAACCGCAAACCGGTCGAGCGGTGCGGCAAGGTGCAGTTGATTAACGCCACGGGCGCGGATTTTTATACGCTGCTGCGCCGCAATTTGGGCAAGAAGCGGGTCGAAATCGGCGAGGATCAGGCCGCTGCCATTCTGGGGATTTATGAGGCGTTTGCGGAATCCAGCATCAGCAGGATTTTCGACACCGCCGACTTCGGTTATACCAAGGTCTGTGTTGAACGCCCGCTGCGCCTGCGTTATGACCTGACCGAGACCCAGCGCCGACGCCTGCTGCTAGATGCCACCGTGCTCAAGCTCAAGGACAAGCGTACTGAACAACTGAGCGCCGCGCTGGCGACCTTGGCGAAGCGGGCGCCATGGATGAATGATCTGGAATTCTTCGCGGCGCTGGCCGATACCCTGCCGTGGAAGCTGACCGCCGGGTTGGTCAAGGTGATCCGCGCCGCGTTGGGCGAACGCGACGAAACCGCCGAGCCGGTGCGCGATGCCGAGGGTCAGCCCGTCCCGGACAGTGAGTTGCGCGATTTTGAAAACGTGCCGCTGAAAGACGACATCGACGCCTATTTTGAGCGCGAGGTGCTGCCACATGTGCCCGATGCGTGGATGGATCGGGAAAAGGACAAGGTGGGCTATGAAATCAGCTTCACCAAGTATTTCTATGAATATACGCCGCTGCGTTCGACCGAGGAGATTGCGGCTGAATTGCTGGCGCTAGATGAAGAGACGGAGAATCTGTTAAGGGAGATTGTGAGGGGATGAGTACGATAAAAATCAATCCGTGGTTTGGTCAACTCCCTGATAAATGGCAACAAGGACAACTTAAGCGCTTTTACTCTGTACGCTTAGGAAAAATGCTGCAACCAAACCAATTAATTTCAAGTGATAAACTTGTGCCATATATGCGGGCTGCGAATATCTCTTGGGCAGGCCCAGATGTTTCTGACATTAAACAGATGTGGGCTTCTCCAAAGGAAATTATTAACAATAAACTTGAACCTGGTGATTTGCTTATCAGTGAAGGTGGTGATGTTGGGCGCTCTTGTCTTTGGAATGATGAGATTCAATTTTGTATTTTCCAAAATGCTATCAATCGCATTCGTCCACGCCAACTAAATTCGACAAAATTCTTATATTATTTAATGCAGGTAGTCAAAAATTCTGGTTGGATAGATATTATCTGCAACAAGGCGACAATCGCCCATTTTACCGCAGAAAAAGTTAATGCCTTAGAAATTCCAATTCCCAATCACGCGGAACAACGCTGCATCGCCGCTTATCTGGACGAGCAAACCGCCAAGATTGACCGATTGATGGACTTACGGCAGCGGCAAATCGCCTTGCTCAAGGAACAGCGAGCGGCGCTGATTCAGCAGGCCGTGACCCGTGGCCTCAATCCCAACGCTCCGATGAAAGATTCGGGTTTGCCGTGGTTGGGGGAGATTCCGGCGCATTGGAGTATCATTCCACTTGGCCGCTTGGCGATACAACTTCAAACAGGGCCTTTTGGTAGTCAACTGCACGCGCACGAGTATGTTGAAGGTGGTATCCCGGTTATCAATCCCTCGCACTTGGCAGAAGGATTGATTCAGCATGACCCAACATGTTCTGTAGATGAATCGACCGCTAGAAAATTAGACCGGCACTTTTTACAAGTTGGTGACATCGTTTTTGCGCGGCGAGGTGAACTTGGCCGTTGCGCACTGGTTCGTTCTGAGGAAGTCGGCTGGCTTTGCGGTACAGGTAGCCTGTTAATGCGGCCAGATACTCAAATATTAGTGCCTGCATACCTAGTGAAACTATTTGAGCTAAAACGCCTGAAAGAATCGCTAACACTTCAGTCTGTCGGTTCAACGATGGACAATTTGAATACGGGTATTCTCTCTCGAATGAGGCTACCACTTCCACTACTCGATGAGCAGGTTGAAATTTTGTGTTTCATCGAGAAACAAACAGAAAAATTCGATGTTCTACATTTTGCCTACTCCCACCAACTTACCCTCCTTGCCGAATACCGCGCCGCGCTGATTCACGAATGCGTCACGGGGCAGCGCATTGTGCCGGATCATTATTCGATTCCCGCCGGAGGCTAAAAAATGACTGAACTCATCTTTCTTG
The DNA here is from genome assembly GCA_049290615.1 of Candidatus Contendibacter sp. Taxonomy (GTDB): domain Bacteria; phylum Pseudomonadota; class Gammaproteobacteria; order Competibacterales; family Competibacteraceae; genus Contendibacter. The sequence goes on along the minus strand of JBATNZ010000008.1, from coordinate 6,141 downwards.
TCCAGGATGCTCCAGAGGGTGGCTTTACTGCCCAAGCCTTGGGCGTTTCCATTTTTACCCAAGCCGACACTTGGGTCGAACTACAACAGCAAGTCCGCGATGCTGTCGCTTGCCACTTTGACGAAGCGGATAAGCCTAAACTGATCCGCTTGCATTGTGTTCGTGATGAAGTCATCGCCGCATGAAACTACCGCGTGATCTCAGCGGCTCCGACCTTGCCAAACGACTGAGTGTGTTGGGTTATCAAGTCACCCGACAGACCGGTAGCCACCTGCGCCTGACCACTCAGGAGAACGGCGAACACCACATTACGATTCCCCGCCACGATCCGCTCAAACTCGGTACGCTGGCGGGGATTTTGGGAGATATAGCTCAACATTTCGCGATGAGTCGGGAATCTGTTTTAGAACTGATTTTCAAGAATTAATTTTGCCCCGGAGGCAAGATGAACCAAGAGTCGTTATCTCAATCTGAAATTCTCCTTTTCCAAACCGAGGACGGGCATGTCCGTATCGAAACCCGGTTCGAGGGTGAAACAGCTTGGCTGACCCAAAAATTGATGGCGGAGCTTTTTCAAAAGGATATTCGTACCATCAATGAACATATTCAGAATATCTTTAAGGAAGGCGAGTTATCGCCAGAATCAGTTATCCGGAAATTCCGGATAACTGCGGACGACGGAAAAACCTACGAAACTAAGCCGGGGCGTAAGTCTAATAAGCCCAAGGAGCCATAAATGGTTGCGACTCGTCTCGAAACCTTGGCTCAACTTGAAAATAGCTGGCTGGACGGTAAGGGACGCGCTCCCGACAAAGCGCAATTAGCTTGGCTATCCACGGCATTTGACACACTTTATGACCCCACTCTGCCTTTGCCGTACCTGTATCCCACTGCCGAGGGTGGAATTCAGGCGGAATGGTCGTTGGGTGACTGGGAAGTTTCTCTGGAAATTGATTTGGCGGGGCAAATCGCTGAATGGCAGGCACTAAACCTGAAAACGCAGGCGTGCCGGGAGCAGAGCCTGCACTTGGCAAACCCAGCAGATTGGCAGGCGCTCAATCAAAACCTGCAAGAGCTGTCGCCGGAGAACGCTTTTCCCCAAAAAATGGCTTAAATTTCACATTTAGGTATACTATACTTTACCTAAATAACGCTTATTGGCCATTTTTCATGATTGCTTCCTCTGCCGAACTGATCACCATCCTCCGTCAATACAATCCGTGGTGGCGCGGCGCACCGATTGCCGATCTCCCAAGCTGGCGGCGACGGGCGTTCCGCGACGTGCTGGCTTGGGTGCAATCGCCCCCCGCCCCTCGCGCCCTGCTGCTGTCCGGCGCGCGCCAAGTCGGCAAGACCACCCTGTTCTTGCAAGTCATCCAAGCCCTGATCGACAGCGGCGTCCCCCCCAACAAGATTCTTTACGCCACCTTCGACCATCCACTGTTAAAACTCCTGGGACCGGAGGGTCTGATCAAGCTCTGGCGGGAATTCGAGCCAGAAAGCGAAGGCAGCGACTACCTCTTTCTGGACGAAATTCAGAGTGTTCGCGACTGGCAAACCTGGCTCAAGCTCCAGGTCGATTTTGAAAAGCAACGCCGCATCGCCGTCACCGGATCAGCGACGCCACTGGTCATGGAAGGACAGGAATCCGGAGTGGGACGCTGGCATACCCTGCGGTTGGCTACCCTGTCATTTTTCGAATATCTGCAACTCAAACAGATCAAAATCCCCGATCTACCAGAAATCAACTCACTGGCGCGGTTATTCGACTGGACACCGGCCCAGTTTGCCTCCGTGACCGCCGACTCCCAACCGCTCGTTGCCTATTTCCACGACTATCTGCTGCGGGGCGGTTTTCCTCAATGCGCTCTGGTCGCCAGTCTTTCCGGGGCGCAGAAACTGCTGCGCGAGGATATCGTGGATAAGGTACTCAAGCGCGATATGACGGCGCTGTTTGGCGTGCGCCACGTGCTGGAACTGGAACACGTCTTTGTCTACCTCTGCCTGCACAGCGGGGGATTGCTGGACCTGCAAGAGCTTTGCCGCAGTCTGGAATTGAAAAAACCCACGGTCAACAATTTCATTCAGTTGCTGGAGGCAGCCCACCTGATCTACAAGCTGCCACCTTTTGGCTATGGCAAGGAAATTCTGCGTGCCCGCTATAAGGTTTATCTCGCCGATGCCGCCATTTCACCCTCCGTGCTGCTCAAGGGAACTTCCCTGCTGGAAGACCCAACCGCACTGGGGATCGCGGTGGAAACAGCGTTTTTCAAGCATGTATTCGCCCGCTACTATGCTCGCAGCGTCGGCTTTTCCTACTGGCACGGCAAACGCGGCGAGCGGGAAGTGGATATCGTGGCCACGGTGGAAGGGCGATTGGTGCCGTTCGAGGTGAAATACCGGTCGCAGGATACAGGCGCGGGCGATGTCAAAGGTTTGGCAGAGTTCTGCGCGGAACGTCAAGTCGCGTTCGGTTATGTGATTACCAAGGATATGCAGGATTTTTCCATCATGTCCCTGGGTGTCAGGGTGGAAACGAAAGACGGCAAGACCCTTGCCAGGGCATTAAAAATTCCCGCCCCACTGGCGTGCTACTGGCTGGGTAAAACCGAAATAGATGAATGGCGCGACGCCTAAGGGGGTACAGATGGGTATGGCGGGACAGCAACAAAGGATCAATGAAGCTGCGATGGAGCAGGGGCTCATGGCCTCCCTCGCCGCCAGCCCGCTGTACACCGCCCGCGACTCCCAACACTTCGACGCAGCGACTCTGCTCGATGCCGACCTGTTGTGGGAGTTCGTCGAAGCCACCCAGCCGAAGGAAACCGCCAAGCTTCACAAACAATTTTCCGACGCCCCCCGCGCGGCGCTGGCCGGGCACGTGGCCGGTCTGATCCAGAAACGCGGAACGCTGGACGTGCTGAGAAACGGCGTGTCGTTCAGCGGCGTCAATCTCCAACTCGCCTATTTCCGCCCGTCCGCCGGCGGCAATCCCGAGCATCAGGCGCGCTACGAAGGCAACTGCTTCGCCGTGCTGCGGCAGGTGCATTTTTCCACTCGAACGCCCGACCAGTCCGTAGATGTGGTGATTCTGCTCAACGGCCTGCCCATCGTGTCGGTGGAACTGAAAAACCACTTCACCGGCCAGAACGTGCAACACGCCATCGCCCAATACCGGCGGCGCGACAAAAACGAACCGTTCTGGAAGCGCTGTCTGGTGCATTTCGCCGCGGACGACGACGCGGCCTACATGAGCACCCAGATCACCGGGGTGGATACCGCCTTTCTGCCGTTCAACCGCGATACCTGGAACCCTGTCATTCCCGGTAACTTCGCCTCCAGCTATCTGTGGGCCAATTTCACCGACGAAGACGGCGAAACCCAACCGGGCATCTGGACCGCTGATGCGCTCTTGCTGCTGATCCAGAACTATCTGCACCTTGAACGCGACGCCAAGACCGGCAAGGAAAAGTTCATTTTCCCGCGCTTTCATCAGCTCATGGTGGTGCGCAAGCTGCTGAGCCACGCCAAAGCCCACGGCAGCGGCCACAACTATCTGATCCAGCACAGCGCTGGTTCCGGTAAATCCAACAGCATCGCCTGGCTGGCGCATCAACTGGCCAACCTGTGCGGCGCGGACGGGCAACCGGTGTTTGACAGCATCATCGTGATTACCGACCGCCGCGCCCTCGACCGGCAATTACAGGACACCATCAAGCAATTCGAGAAGATCAAGGGCACGGTGTCCAAGATCGACCGCAACACCCGGCAACTGGTGAAAGCCCTGGAGCGCGGCGACAAAATCATCATCACCACCCTGCAAAAATTCGGCTTTGTCGGGGAACTGGCAAAACTCAGCAAACGCTTCGCGGTCATCGTGGACGAGGCCCACAGTTCCCAGACCGGCGAGAATATCAAGGATCTCAAGATTACCCTGACCACGGATGAACAGCTTCGGCAAGCGATCAACCGGGACGATGAGGAAGAGATCGATCCTATCGAAGCCGAAATGGAAAAGATTCAAAAGGCACGGCAGAAACTTCCCCACATGTCCTTCTTCGCCTTTACCGCCACGCCCAAGAACAAGACCCTGGAACTGTTCGGCATCCTGGATCAAAGCGTCAAAAAGGGCTTCCGACCTTTCCACCAATACACCATGCGCCAAGCCATCGCCGAAGGCTTCATCCTCGATGTCCTGGAAAACTACACCACCTACAAAACCTATTTCGAGTTGATCGAAAACGAAAAGGCCGACAGCGAAAAGGAAGTGGAAAAGCTCAAGGCCCGGCGGCTAATGCTGCAATACGTGGATCGGCATGAGTTCGCCATCCGGCGCAAGGCCCACATTATCGTGGATCATTTCACTCGCCATACCGCCCACAAGATCGCCGGTCAGGCGAAAGCCATGGTGGTGACGCACTCCCGCGCCCATGCGGTGCTGTACAAGCAGGTGCTGGATGACGTGATCCGCGAGCAGAATCTGAGCTTTGGCGTACTGGTGGCCTTCTCCGGCACGGTGACGATCAACGAGCAGAAATACACCGAAGAGAACATGAACCCGCCTGGCACGGGCGATATTGCCGAGGCGTTCAAGAACCCAGCGCAACGCATTCTGGTGGTGGCGAATAAATACCAGACCGGCTTCGACCAACCGCTCCTGCACACCCTGTACGTGGACAAGAAATTGGGCGGCGTGGCGGCGGTGCAGACGCTGTGTCGTCCTAACCGCACCTTCCCGCCGCTCAAGCAGGATACGATGGTGCTGGACTTCGTGAACGAGCAGGAAGTGATTCAGGCATCGTTCCAGGACTACTACCAGCGCACTGAACTGGAAGGCGCCACCGACCCGAATAAGCTCTACAACCTGAAATACACCCTGGAACAAATGCACGTTTTTACCCCGGAGGACGTAGCGGAATTCGTGGAACTGTTTGTAGTGAAGAAGGTGAAATCGGACAAACTGCAACCCTTTTTCCAGCGCATTATCACCACCGGCTATGACAACCTTGCCTCGGAATACCAGGGAACGCCGGATTATGAAAACCAGAAAGCCAAGGCCAAGGAGAAATTCCGTAAGAAAACGGCCCGCTATGTAAAGCAATACAACTTCATCAGCCAGATTATGACCTTTACCGACCCGGCGCTGGAGAAATTCTACCTATTCACCAAACTGCTGCTCCGGCAATTGCCGTATGAAAAGGAAACCCTGCCCCTCGAAGTAGTCGAAATGATCGACATGGACAAATACCGGGTCCAAGAGGAACAGAACGGACGCATTACCCTGATGGGCGAGGACGGTATTCTTAAACCGTCTTCAGACGATGGCCATGGGAACGGCAAGGACGGTGAAAAGGAAAAGCTCAAAGTGATCGTTCAGAAGTTGAACGAAGATTATGGCATTCCCTTTGAGGAAGCGGATCGGGTGGTGAACGCCATCAAACAGAAACTGGAAGATGACGCGGCGTTGCGGGCGGCTTTTAAAACCAATGACATCGAGCATCTACGCCGCGACAAACTCAATCGCAGCATTAAAGACGCCTTTCTCAGTAACGCCGACGAATTCCTGAGCTTCATGGTCAAGACTGAAACCGATCCCGGTTTTGGGAAGTTCTTTTTCTCAGAGATGTTCAAATGGTACGAACAGGCGGTGAACCCCACCGAAGCCGTAATAAAACCGCCTACCGTATGAATCTCACAACTATCAGGAGACTGAACCATGTAGAACTTACGCATTGACAAGCATTGTATAATGTGCCCAGCAAGTTGAACCTTAGCCATGGATGTTTTCGTTGATGAGAGCAATCAGTCGCCCCTCTACAGCCCGTTGTACTTTAGCGACGTATGTATCTTTTATATTGAGCACTCCGCACTCATCGACCTGTTGTCACTTGGGGGAAGTGATGGAGATCAGCCATGATAGTGTCAATCGGTTCTTGCTCCGCGAGGACTATACCCCCCGTGATTTATTCCATGAAGTCCGCGCCGATCTGAATTTGAAAGGGGGCACCGTCAGTGTCGATGACAGCGTATTAGACAAACCGTATAGCCATCTCCTGGCCTTGGTGGGCTATTTTTGGTCAGGAAAACATCATCGGGTGGTCAAAGGCATTAATCTGATTACGTTATATTACACCGATCCAC
>JBATNZ010000007.1:0-8315 GCA_049290615.1 Candidatus Contendibacter sp. | reverse complement strand
GCTCACCAGCGCCAGCGGCTAGCGGAACTGACGCGGCGACTCGACCGCGCCCAGCCGCGCCACCGCCTGCGGGATCGCGCCCAGCGGCTCGACGAACTGGATCAGCGGTTGCGGCAGGCGGCCCGCCAGCGCCTGCTGGCAGCATCCCAACGGCTGCGCAACCTGAGCGGCCACCTGCACGCCCTGAGTCCGCTCGCCACGCTCGAGCGTGGTTACGCCATCGTGCGCCGGCAATCGGACGGCGACATTCTGCATCGGGCCGACGCCGTCTGCATCGGCGATACCGTGGAAGCACTGCTGAGCCAGGGCCGCCTGCGCTGCAAAGTCGCGGCGATTGATGCCGCGGACTGGATGCTGGCGGTGAACCGCAACCGGGATGCCTGAGAGAGATCCATAATCCATGCGTCGCGCTTGTCTGTTGCTCCTAATCTGCGCGCTCGGCGCCTGGTTCGCTTGGCGCGACCGCTCTATCGAACGGTCGCCCGGCGTGTTGGCGCCCAACGACCCGCGGCAACAACCGATGGACGCAGCGGCACCGGCGTTCCGCAAGAACAGTTACGAAATCAAGGTATTGGCTGAATTCGCCGTCGAAGCCCGGGTGCTGGGCCGGGAAGACTACCGCTTCGATGCCGGCGCGGAACTGGCGCCGGTGGATTTGGCGCTGGGCTGGGGGCCGATGTCGGACAGCGCGGTGCTGGCGCAGATCGCCATCCATCAACGCAACCGGTTCTACTACTGGCTCACCGCCACCTTTCCCATCCCGCGTCGGGCCATCGAGACCCATAGCGCCAACATGCACCTGATTCCCGCCTCGCGCGCCGTCGCCGATCACCTGAAGTCGGTGCGTCCCGGCCATATCGTGAGTTTGGGCGGTTACCTGGTCGACGTCCGCCGCGATGACGGCTGGCACTGGCGCAGTTCGCTGACCCGCGAGGATACCGGCGCCGGCGCCTGCGAGCTGGTCTGGGTGGAAACCGTGGCCTTGCGCTGATCAACCGCCGGTCAACCGTCCGTGCAATCATTACCCTATCAAACGCCGCGCCAGCCGGGCCACCTACTCTGCACTTCATCGCCCTTTTCCACCTGACAGGACTTCTTAAATCATGAAACTGGACATGATCAGCCGCTATCCCGAAACCACGCCCAAGCCGACGCCGTTGCTGTTCGTGCATGGCTCGTTTACGGATGCCCGCTGCTGGGAGGAAAACTTCCTGCCCCATTGCGCGCGGCATGGCTACGAAGCGCACGCCTTCAGCATGCGTGGCCACGGTCTGAGCGAGGGTCACGAGCATCTGCTGACCTGGCGGCTGGCTGATTACGTCACCGACCTGGAAAAGGCCGTCGCGACTCTGCCAAGCCCGCCAGTATTGATCGGTCATTCGATGGGCGGCATGGTGATCCAGAAATACCTGGAAACCCATCCCGATATCCCAGGGCTGGTGTTGATGGCCTCGGTGCCGCCGCAAGGCCTGCTGCCGACCACCCTGCACATGGCGATGCGGCATCCGTTCCTGTTCCAGCAGATGGCGCTGTTTTCGCTGCTCGGCCCCAACTACGGCACACCCGAGATGATGCGGCGGCTGCTATTTTCCCAAGAAATGCCACTCTCGAAATTGCGGGAGTACTTCGATTATGTACAGGCTGAATCGCAGGTGGTTTCCCTGGACATGATGGGCCTGAATCCGCTGCGCTTGAAACCGGAATCGTTGCGGATGCCGATCCTCGCCCTCGGCGCGCGGAACGATGTGTTTGTCTCGCCCGCGATCGTCGAGGAAACCGCCCGCTTCTACGACGCCGAGGTGCGCATCTTCCCGAACATGGCGCACGCCATGATGCTGGAACTGAACTGGCGCGAGGTCGCGGATCACCTGCTGGACTGGTTGGAGCGCGTGGCCAGCGCCCAACCGGCGGCGGCGGCCTGAACCGACTTTGATAACCTGGATCAGGTCGAGGTAACGTCAGCGGTTGAAACCGTAACTCCCATGCGCGAAAAGGACGGGGCCTGGCGAGTGTCCGGTTACCACATCAAGTCATGAAGCAAGCCGCATCGGGATCACGGCAACTCCAACAGCCACGCCCGCGCCGCCATCGCCGCCTCGCGCACCCGATTCGGCGCGGTGCCGCCCAACACGTCGCGGGCGGCCACCGAACCTTCCAGCGACAGGTTTTCGAATACGTCAAACTCGATCAGCGGCGAGAATTGCCGCAATTCCGCCAGCGTCATGTCCACCAAATCCCGTCTGGTCTCCACTCCCAGTCGCACCGCCTTGCCAACGATCTCGTGCGCATCGCGGAACGGCACGCCCTTGCGCACCAGGTAATCGGCCAGATCGGTCGCGGTGGCGAAGCCGCGCCGGGCGGCCTGGATCATGTTGCCGCGCTTGGGATGCAACGCCGGGATCAGGTCGGCGAAGGCGCGCAAACAACCCCGCACCGTGTCCACGGTATCGAACAGCGGCTCCTTGTCCTCCTGATTGTCCTTGTTGTAGGCCAGCGGCTGGCTCTTCATCAGCGTCAGCAGCGCGATCAGATGGCCATTAACCCGCCCGACCTTACCGCGCACCAGTTCCGGCACGTCGGGATTCTTCTTCTGCGGCATGATCGAGGAGCCGGTGCAAAACCGGTCCGGCAGATCGACGAAATCGAACTGGGCCGAGGACCACAGCACCAATTCCTCAGACATCCGCGACAGATGGGTCATCAGGATCGCGGCGGCGGCGGCGAATTCGATGGCGAAATCGCGGTCACTGACCGCATCCAGCGAGTTGGCGCACGGCGCGGCGAAATCCAGCAGTTGCGCGGTGTAGTGGCGATCCAGCGGATAACTGGTGCCGGCCAGCGCCGCCGCGCCCAATGGCATGACGTTGACCCGCTTGCGGCAGTCCACCAGCCGTTCGTAATCGCGCTTGAGCATCTCGAACCAGGCCAGCAGGTGATGGCCGAAGGTCACCGGCTGGGCCACTTGCAAATGAGTGAAGCCGGGCATGATCGTGTCGGCCTCGCGCACCGCCAGTTCCGCCAGCCCGCCCTGCAACCGTTTGAGTTCGGCGAGAATGGCGTCGATGGCGTCGCGCAGATACAGGCGGATGTCGGTGGCGACCTGATCGTTGCGCGAGCGGCCGGTGTGCAGGCGCTTGCCGGCATCGCCGATCCGTTCGGTCAGCCGCGCCTCGATGTTCATGTGAACATCTTCCAGCGCCACCGACCACTCGAATTCGCCGCGTTCGATCTCGGCGCCAATCTCCTCCAACCCCCGCACGATGGCCTCGCAATCGTCCGGGGACAATACCCCCACCCGCGCCAGCATCCGGGCGTGGGCGATGGAGCCATTAATATCCTGCCGGTACATCCGCCGGTCGAACTCCACCGAGGCGGTGAACGCCGCCACAAAGGCGTCGGTGCTCTCGGTGAACCGCCCGCCCCAGCTTTGATTGGTCTGCGTGTCGCTCATACGATATTCTGTCTGTGAAAAAAGGAACCGGCCATAGCTTAGCAAACCATGCAACCCGATACCCTGCGCATCGCCACCCGCCAAAGTCCCCTCGCCCTCTGGCAGGCCGCACACGTCGCCGAACGCCTGCGCCAAGCCCATCCTGGCCTGCGGGTCGAATTGATCGGCATGATCACTCGCGGCGATAAAATCCTCGACAGTCCGCTGGCCAAGGTTGGCGGCAAGGGGCTGTTCGTCAAGGAACTGGAGCAGAGTCTTCTGGAGGACCGCGCCGATCTCGCGGTCCATTCCATGAAAGACGTGCCGGCGGACTTTCCCGCCGGGCTGGACCTGCCGGTGATTCTGGCGCGCGAAGACCCGCGCGACGCTTTCGTCTCCCGCCATTACGCCCATCCCAACGCCCTGCCTGCCCACGCCCGGGTCGGCACCTCCAGCCTGCGCCGGCAATGCCAACTGGCCGCCCGCTATCCCGGTTGGGAAATTCGCAGCCTGCGCGGCAACGTCGGCAGCCGGCTGGCCAAGCTGGACGCCGGCGAATTCGACGCCATCCTGCTGGCCGCCGCCGGTCTCAAGCGGCTGGGGCTGGCCGAACGGATTACCCTGGCGCTGGAGCCGGAATTCAGCCTGCCCGCCATCGGCCAAGGCGCGATTGGGGTGGAATGTCGGCTGGACGATGCGCGGGCGCGGGAACTCATCGCCATGCTCGACGATCCCGCCACCCACAGCCGGGTCGCGGCGGAACGGGCGTTCAACGCCCGCTTGCAGGGCGGCTGTCAGGCGCCCATCGCCGGCCATGCGTTGCTGGAAAACGGGCAACTCTGGCTGCGCGGCCTGGTCGGCGAAGCCGACGGCGGCCGGATCGTCACCGGCGAAATGCGCGGCCCGGCGGCGGAGGCCGAGACCCTCGGCGCGGCGTTGGCCGAGGAGCTGCTCGAACGCGGCGCCGACGCCATCCTGCGTCGTATCTTCGCGGCGTCCTGAGCGGGGGCTGTATCATGCCATCCTCACTGAATGGCCTCGGGGTGCTGGTGACCCGGCCGGAACAACAGGCTGGCCCGCTCTGCCAGTGGATCGAACGGCACGGCGGCATCGTGATCCGCTGTCCAGCGCTGGCGATCCGCGAGCCGCGCGACTGGGCGCCGGCGCTGGCCATTTTCGACCGGCTGACCGACTACGATCTGGCGATCTTCACCAGCGCCAATGCCGTGGACCGGGCGCTGCCCCCGATCCTCGAACGTGGTGGATTTCCGCCCCGACTGGACATCGCCGCCATCGGTCAGGCCACTGCCCGGGCGCTGGCCCGCCATGGCGTCACCCGCTGCCTGCAACCGGAACAGGACTTCACCAGCGAGGCGCTGCTGGCCCTGCCCCGCTTCCAGCGGATCGCCAGTCAGGCCATCGTCATCGTGCGTGGCGAAGGCGGCCGGGAACTGCTGGCCAAGACCCTGATCGCCCGCGGCGCCAAGGTCGATCACGCCGAGGTCTACCGGCGCGAGCGGCCAACGGTGGATGCAACCGCGCTGCTGGAACGCTGGGTCCGGGGCGAAATCGGCGCGGTGGTCGTCACCAGCACCGAGAGCCTGTTGAATCTGTTTGATATGCTGGGCGTTGCCGGGCAAGATTATCTCCGTCAAACTCCGATGATCGCGGTCAGCGCCCGCATCGTACAGACCGCCGCGAATCTCGGTTGTCATCATCTTCTGCTCGCTCAGGAAGCCAGCAACGCCGCCATCACCGCCGCCCTGCTCTGCCTGATGGCAAATCCCTCTCCATCAGTTGGTAACGCGACATGACAGAAAAGAAACCTGATAACGGCAACGTCAAAGCCCCGCTGGCTATCAATACCCCGCCCGCGGAACCGATGCCCACGCAACCCCCCAAACCCGGTGCCAAGCCAGCGCCCGCTACTACAGCCGCACCCGTGCCCGCGCCCAAACCCAAGAGTGGCCGGGGACTGGCGGGATTCGCCATCCTCCTCGCCCTGGGCGCCGGCGGTGGCAGCGGCTATCTATGGTATCTCTGGCAACAGGATCAAACCGCGCAGGCCAGCCGGCTAGAGCAAGCCGTCAAACAGGCCCTCGCCCAGCGCGATCCCGAGTTTCAGGCCCTGAAAGCCCAAGTCCAGCAATTGCAAGGGCTGAAAACTGGACTTGACCAGACGCGCGCCGACCAGCAGGCGCTCAAGGAACAACTGCTGGGCCTGACCGGCGACTTGCAGCCGCTGAAGAACGCCATGGAACTGCAAAAGGGCGAGAACGATATCATCAAGAGCGAGATGAGGCTGCTGCGGGAAAGTCACGATGCCCACAAGACCTCGGTTCAGAAACAAAACGACGATCTCGGCGCGCGGTTGCAGGATTACGAAAATCACCTGGCGAAGCAGAACGAGCAGCTTCAGAACCTGAAGCTGAGCCACGGCGGCCTGACCGAACAATTGGAAACGGTCAGGACCGTGGCGGCCAAAGGTGGCGACATCAATGCCTTCCCGCTGGCGGAAGTGGACTATCTGCTGCGGCTGGCCGATGCCAAGTTGAAGCTGGAACGCAACGTCGCCGCTGCCCGGCTGGCGCTGGATGTCGCCCAACAGCGGCTCAAGGCCGTCAACGAAAGCTCCATGACCTCGGTGCAAACCATGATCGGCGAGGCCATTGCCAGCCTGCGCGGTGTGCAACTGCCCGATCTCTCCGCCCTGGCCCACAAACTGGCGGAGATGGAGAAGGAAATCGGCGGTCTGCCCTTGCGGATCGTCTCCGGCGTTCCGGACATCAAAAACCGGGTCAAACCAGCCGCCACCACCAGCGTCAGCGCCGATACCGAACGCTCCTGGTGGGATCGCGGCAGCGAAGCGGTCTGGAACCAGTTCAAGGACATCGTGGTAATCCGCCGGGTGCGCAGCGATGCGCCGCCGCTGATCGCGATGGAGGAAGAGTTCTTCCTGCGCCAGAATCTGCGGCTGGAACTGGAAAGCATGCGGATGGCGTTGCTGCGCGGCGACGCTCAATCCTACCAGGATTCCTATGAACTGGTCCGCAAGTGGACCGAGACCTATTTCGACACCCAGGACTCGCGCGTAGCTACCTTCCTCAGCCAACTGCAAGCCTTGCAGGCGGTCCAGTTCAATTCCTACATCCCGGATCTCGCCGGCGTCAACCAGGCGTTCCGCGAGGTCATGACCCGTCGGCAACCGATCCGCGCCATGGGCAAACCCCCGGCGGCGGCCCCCGTCGAACCGACTGCGGCGAGTGGGGAGGCGCAACCATGAAGTTGCTGATCGGCATCATCATCACCCTGTTCGCCTCGGTCTGGATGGCATTGTTGCTCCGGCAGGATCCGGGCTATGCGATGTTCAGCATCGGCCAGTGGACCGTCGAAACCAGTTTTGCCTTTCTGATCCTGGTCCTGATCGCCCTCTTCGTCGCGTTCTACTTCCTGGTCCGGCTGGCCATCCGGCTATGGCGCACCCCGAGTCAGACCCTGGCGGCCAACCAGCGGCGACTGCAACGCAAGGCGCGGCGACTGTTTAACCTGGGCGGCCGGCAACTGGCGGCCGCCCAGTGGGCGGCGGCGGAGAAAACCCTGCTCAAGGGCGCGGAACACAGCGAAAACCCCGCCCTGCACTATCTGAGCGCGGCGCGAGCCGTCCACCGCCTCAACGAGGCGAAATGGCGCCGCGACCTGCACCTGCGCAAGGCCGAGGATTCGCCGGATGCCGACAAGCTGCTGGTGCAACTAACCCGGGTGGAGTTCCTGCTGGATGACCAGGACGCGCAACAGGCCCGCGCCATTCTGGAATCGCTGCGCACGCTCCATCCCCGCCATCCCGGCGTGCTGGAATGGTTGGCCCGCAGCTACCGGCAACTGGGCGCCTGGGAGCCACTGCAACAGTTGCTACCCGAATTGCAGAAGCAGAAGGTATTCGGCCCCGAGTTGTTGGTGGAGATCCAGCACGAGGTCTACCACGCCCTGTTGCAAAGCACGGCCGCGGGTGGTTCGCTGGAAAAATTGCGGGCGTTGTGGAAGCAGGCGCCGGCGACGCTGCGCGAGGGGGACGAGACGCTGCTGGTGGATTACGCCACCGCCCTGTGCGAATTCGGCGCCTTCGACGATGCCGAAACGCTGCTGCGCGAGGCGATCGGCCGGCACTGGAGCGTGAAGCTGGTGGCGGGTTACGGGATGCTGGGACGCGGCAACGCCACCGCGCAACTGGCGGCGGCCGAGGGCTGGCTGGCAACGCATGGCGACGATCCGTATCTGCTGCTGACGCTGGGCCGACTGGCCAAGCGTTGCCAGCAGACCGCCAAGGCGCGGGATTATCTGGAGCGCAGCATCCAGTTCATGCCGACGCCCGACGCCTATCAGGAGCTGGGCGAACTGCTGGAGTCCCTGCACGAACTGACCCACGCCGGCCAGTGCTTCCATGCCGGCTTGCGGTTGCTGGTCGGCAAACCCCAGGAGCAGCAGGGCGTCGCGCTGCCCGCCGCCGAGGCGGCGCAGCAACTCCAAGGTCCGAACCCCTCGCCTGCCCCAGTCGTGGCAAACTGATCCAGACCGGGCGGCGAGGGAACGCCGCCTCACCGCTCATCCTCAAACCGGCGCCCGCAAGTCCTCCTTACCAGCGGCGCGGATATCTTCGCATCGCCAGTGATACCCATTCGTTTTGGCGGCGGCGGAAATCATCGTCTTGGATACCGGCCCGCGCCGTGTTGGCGCAGCGAAATCACCGGCATCAATCGGCGTTCAGCAATTCTCATTTTGGCGATGGCCCGCTAGAGTAGCCGAACCCTCTTGACCGGAAGCCCCTTGATGAGCGTACCGTTTGGTTCCGCTGTCCTGACGTTGGACGACATCACGAAACAGATCCGGA
>JBATNZ010000006.1:0-17407 GCA_049290615.1 Candidatus Contendibacter sp. | reverse complement strand
CACGACGGTCACCCCGGTCCCAAAGCCATCTGGGAAGGCATGCAGAAGGTCAGAGCGTTTGCCCTCGCGTTGGAGGCCGGCCGTGCCGTGTATGCCGGTGACGGATAAGTTGTGGGTAATCGGGTGGCTCTTTGGTCATTTGGCGATTGGCCGAAATCCAACGCCATTACATAACCAATATTTCGTGATGAAATGGGATTTCTCGCTGGTGAAAGCCCAAGGTGATTTGAAAGGCATCGAAGCGGCATTACACCAGCATATTAATGATCGTGTTGCTCAATTTACCGCGGATTACGCGACCTATCTGGCCCGGCCAGTTGCAATCCACCCGGATAATGCGATTTCCTCATTGGAATCTGTGCTGACCGCGACGAGTACAACCCGGCATAAAATCTACCTGCTGATTGACGAATACGACAACTTTGCCAATGACGTGCTGATGGCGCGACAGGGGGATTATGCAGCCTTGCTCTATGGCGAAGGGTTGCTCAAAACCGTGTTCAAAGCGGTGAAAGCGGCCGCCAGCGGCCGCGGGGTTGACCGTGTCTTCATCACCGGGGTCTCGCCGGTCGTGCTGAGCGACATGACCAGCGGTTATAACGTGGGCGAAAATATTTACCTCGAAGATGCCTTCAATGATTTGTGTGGATTCACCGAAGCAGAAATTGCCGCCGTGCTGACGCGGATGACCGAGGAGGGCGCTTCATGGTCCGCCGCCGGGGTGCTGGATACGATGCGGACGTTCTATAACGGCTATCGATTCAGCGCCAAGGCCCGGAACAGTCTCTATAATCCCACCCTGAGCCTGTATTTTCTGAAATATCTGCAAAACCATGGCGAATATCCTGATCCACTGCTGGACGAGAATCTGGCGATGGATCGCAATAAACTGGTGTATATCTCCCGTCTGCCGCATGGCGAAACACTGTTGATTAAAGCTTTAAGCAGCGACGATGGGGTCACGATTCCCCAATTATCCCGGCGGTTTGGGGTGCAGGACATGCTCGATGCGATCAAGGATCAGCCGTTCATGGCGTCGCTGCTGTACTACTTTGGGGTGTTGACCCTGGTCGGAAAGGGCACGCTGGGGAAATGGATCTTGAAAATTCCCAATCTGGTCGCCAAGCAACTGTATGTGGAACGCTTGCAGGAGCTGTGGTTGCCGACCTGTGAGGATCGGGAGGCGATTCAAAGCCTTGCGGAAACAGTGTATCTGCGGGGCGATTTAGCGCCGCTGTGCGATTTCATCGAACAACGCTATTTCCCGATTCTCTCCAATCGCGACTATCGCTGGAGTAACGAGCTGCTGGTCAAAATCGCTTTTCTGACCCTGCTGTTCAATGATCGGCTGTACATGATGGTGTCGGAAATCGAGGTCGATCATGGCTATGTCGATTTGAGCCTGATCGTCCGGCCCGACATGCGGCGGTTTCAGGCGCTGGATCTGTTGCTGGAATTTAAATACCTGAGCCTGAAAGACCTGGAACTCACCGGGGAACAGGTGCGGGGGATGGCGCGGGAGGCTTTGGCGACCCTCCCGGCGGTGGTGGCGAAATTGCGCGAAGCTGACGATCAGGCCCGGCGCTATGGCGCAGCCTTGCGCGAACGCTATGGCCTGACCGATCTGCGCGCCTTTGCCGTCGTGGCGCTGGGGGTGGAGCGGCTGGTGTGGCGGATGACCGGTGATAAAACTTGACCGGGTTATTTGTAAACGGGTCCTAAGTTCTAATTCTGATTTCCCCACCCACCCCGGGTACGTCGGTTACCTTGGTGCGTGGCACGCCATACATCGCGCACATTGATATACCACTTGTCGTCCCGGAGTTGGCCAACTCGACCTATTTCGACCGAACCCCAATCATCACCAGCGCGGATGCTATATTCCGGACGCGCCGTAATTTTCTGCCCCCCTTCACCGGCTAAAAAGACAGATTGCCCCGGACTAATAGTCCAGTAGTCTCCGATCTGTCTACCACGTCTGGTCCACACCGTAACTTTGACGACATCGCGCCAGTCATTAGTGACTCGAATATAGCCACGCTCCCTCGAAGCATCGGGTGGAGCGTAAGGACCCATCGAAGGTGGGTCATCAGGAATTACAACATTCCCCTGCGCGAAGGCCCAAAGTGGAACCATAAAAATCATAGTAGCAAGCACTACAAGAACGCGCTTAGACATAACTAACTCCTATTTGCGGAACTACCCGGCGAGGGGTTCCCATACAGTCTCTCAGTTCTTCCTATCCAATTCATCCCCCTATTACCGGGGGGATGAATTGAAACGGATGGAAACCCGGTTACGCCAGCGGCATTTCCGGGAGTTGCTTCAGCTTCCAGATTTCGGCGTTGTACTCCAGCATGGTGCGGTCGGTGGAGAACTTGCCGCTGGTGGCGGTGTTGAGGATGCTCATCCGCGTCCAGCGTTCCTGATCCTGATAAGCCTGCGCCGCCAGTTGCTGGGCGTCGATGAAGCCGCGGAAATCGGCGATCGTCAGCCACGGATCGTGCGGGCTGGTCAGCGAGTGCAGGATCGGATCGAAAATACCCTGCTCGAACTGGTTGAAGTGGGCACTTTCCAGCAGGTGCATCACCCGGGCAATGTCGGGATCGCTATGAATGATGGCGACCGGATTGTAGTTCTGCCGCCGCGCCTCGACTTCCTGGGCGGTCATCCCGAACAGGAAAAAGTTCTCATCGCCGCATTCCTCGCGGATTTCGATGTTGGCGCCGTCCAGCGTGCCAATGGTGACCGCGCCATTCATCATGAACTTCATGTTGCCGGTGCCCGAGGCTTCCTTGCCGGCGGTCGAAATCTGCTCGGACAGGTCGGTGCCGGGGCAGATGATCTCCATCGCCGAGACCCGGTAGTTGGGCAGGAAGGCGACCTTCAGCTTGTCGCCGATGTCGGGATCGTTGTTGATCACCCGGGCGATGTTGTTGGTCAGCTTGATGATCAGCTTGGCCATGTAATAGCCCGGCGCCGCCTTGCCACCGATCAGTACGCAACGTGAAGTCCAGTTGGCGGTATCGCCGCGCTTGATCCGGTCGTACAGGTGGATGACGTGCAGGAGGTTGAGCAACTGGCGCTTGTACTCGTGAATGCGCTTGACCTGCACATCGAACAGAGCGCTGGTGTTGAAGACCACGCCACAATCGGCCTCGACCAGGCTGGCCAGCCGCACCTTGTTGTCCTGCTTGATCTGTCGCCACTTCGCCCGGAACTTGGCGTCGTCGGCGCGGGGAATCAATTTGCGCAACTCGTCCAGTTGAGTGACCCAGCCCGGCCCGATGGTGTCGGTGATCAGTCCGCTCAGGCCGGGGTTGCAACTGGCCAGCCAGCGGCGCTGGGTGACGCCGTTGGTCTTGTTGTTGAACTTTTCCGGCCACAGTTCGTAGAAATCGAGGAACAGCCCCTGCTTGAGCAGTTCCGAGTGCAGCGCGGCCACGCCATTGACCGAAGTACTACCGACGATAGCCAGATAGGCCATGCGCACCTGCTGCTCGTAACCTTCCTCGATCAACGACATGCGGCGCTGGCGGTCGATGTCGCCGGGCCAGCGGCGCGCCACCTCGGCCAGGAACTGGGCGTTGATCTCGTAGATGATGTCCAGAATGCGCGGCAGCAACTGCCGGAACAACCGCACCGGCCACCGCTCCAGCGCCTCGGGCAGCAGGGTGTGGTTGGTGTAGGCCATCACCTGGCTGGTGATCGCCCAAGCGTCGTTCCACTTGAGTCCGTGCTCGTCCAGCAGGATCCGCATCAATTCCGCCACCCCGATGGTGGGATGGGTATCGTTGAGCTGGAAGCAGTTTTTCGCGGCGAACTGGCTGAAGTCCTCGCCATGCACGCGGACCCATTGCCGGATCACGTCCTGCAGGCTGGCGGAGGCCAGGAAATATTGTTGGCGCAGCCGCAGTTCCTTACCGCTTTCGGTGGCGTCGTTGGGGTAGAGCACCATCGTGATGTTTTCCGCCATGTTCTTGGCGCCGACGGCCTCGGTGTAGCTGCCGGAGTTGAAATCCTCGAAATCGAACTCGTCGGTGGCGGCCGCCGACCACAGCCGCAGGGTGTTGACCGTACCGTTCTGGTAGCCGGGAATCGGCACGTCGTAGGGCACGGCCAGCACGTCGTGGGTGTCCAGCCAGCGCCAGCCCATCTCACCGTCGGGTTTGATGAAGGCTTCGGTGCGACCGCCGAACTTGATCCGTTGCGTGTACTCCGGCCGCACCAGTTCCCACAGGTTGCCGCTGCGCAGCCAGTGATCCGGTTCCTCGACCTGGTGGCCGTTCTCGATGCGCTGGCGGAACATGCCATAGGCATAGCGGATACCGTAGCCCACCACCGGCAGCCGCAGGGTGGCGCAACTGTCCATGAAACAGGCGGCCAGCCGGCCCAGACCGCCGTTACCCAGCCCGGCGTCGTTCTCGCATTCAGCCAGGTCCTCCAGGGCCAAGCCCAGGTCATAGAGCGCCTTGCCGACCGGCTCGGTGACGCCCAGATTGAGCATGGCGTTGCTCAGCGCCCGGCCCATCAGGAATTCCATGGACAGGTAGTAGGCCCGACGAACGCCGCCATCCTGCTCGTAGGCATAGCGGGTGTTCTTCCAGCGCTCCCACAGCCGGTCGCGCAAGACAAGCACCAGCGCTTCGTACATATAGTGGGTGTGTTGGGTGTGCCGGTCGCGACCCAGCGTGCGACTGAAATAGTGGCGGAAATCGGCGGCGATGCTCTTGGCGTCCATACCCAGAGGCGGCAATTCCGTCAGCCAGGATACCGGCGTACTTCTTTCCAGGGTTTTGATCGTCATGGCGATAGGGTCCGTGAGGTGTGCTTGGGAAATCGGAAACACCCGGCGCGCCGAACCGGGCCGGATACATTTAAAGAGGCTTTGGTGGTTTCAGCCGCAAACCGTGCGTGCGTGTGGGTTGTTCGCTGTTTGCCGCGAACCTCATGAACAACGATAGTCGGGCTGCTTCCAAATGCAAGCCGCCGGTCAAAACCGGCGGCGGGAGGGAAACGGGCGAGCGTGGGAACACGGTCGGGCGCGGCGCTAGTCCAGGCAACAAGCGGCCTGTTCGCGGGTGTAGAAACAACCCTGGTGGATGAAGCCGGCGATGACGCTGGCTTTGACCGCCGTGATATGGCCGCGGTGATCGCGCTCCCGAATCAGGTGAGCGGGCAGGCCGTCCAGCGCGTGAAAGGGCGCGGGGCGGCCATCCGCCCAGCATGAGTGGTAAACCACGCCGGTTTCCCGGTCCATAAAGCCGGGGATGAACCCGCGACACTGGTTTTCCATGCTGACGCCGCCGGTACCCGCGAACAACTGGTTGTCGGCTTCCAGCATTTGTGGTGTAAGCATCCGCGCCATGATGATGCCCTCACGCTTGGGTGGATCGAATAAACTGGGAACTGTCTCGCGCTAAAGCTGTTTCATTATAACAACAATTTATTTATGCGAGACAGTTTGTTGTATTTTAGTCTAGAAGTTTCTGATCACACAAACAACCTGAAATTGCAATCCAACCGCCACCGGCGCGCGCCGCGGTTTGGTCCGCGTCGCTGGAGCATGGAGTCCTGTTTAAATGTCCGCGATTCCCCATCTTTACGTCGCCCTGTCCGGGCATGGTTTTGGTCATCTGGCGCAGGTGGCGCCGGTGCTGAACGAATGGCGCCGCCGCTGGCCGGAAGCACGGTTGACCCTGCAAAGCGTGTTGCCGGAGGCGGTGTTGCGCGAGCGGATCACCGGTGCGTTCACGGTGGTGGCCAGGGCGGCCGACTTCGGCATGTTGATGGTGGATGCCCTGGCCACGAAGGTCGTGGAGAGCCTGGCCGCCTATCGGGCGTTCCACGCGGAATGGGACGCGGGGTTGGCCTGGCAGGAGGGCGTGCTGCGAGAGGCGGCGCCGGATCTGGTGTTGGCCGATATTCCCTATCTGACTCTGGCGGCGGCGGCCCGGCTGGGCATTCCGACGCTGGCGCTGGGCTCGTTGAACTGGGCGGATATTTTGGCTGGCTATTGCGCGGACGCTCCGGATCTGGCGGCGCTGCGCGCGCCAATGCTGGCCGCCTACCGTGGCGCCGTCGCCTTCCTGCAACCGGCCCCGTCCATGCCGATGCCGGATTTGGCTAACGTCCGGCCCATTGGACCCATCGCCGCCCTGGGCCGGGATCGACGGCCGGAGATCGACCGCCGACTCGGTTTGCGCGGGAATGAAACGCTGGCGCTGATGGGACTGGGGGGGGTGGCCATGCGCTTGCCGCTGGAGAACTGGCCGGAATTTCCGGGGGTGCGCTGGCTGACGCCGCCGGCCTGGAACGCGACGCGGCCGGATATGGCGAGTTGGGCGGCGCTGGGCGATTGCGGAATGCTCGATTTAATCCGCTCCTGCGACGTACTGTTCACCAAACCCGGTTATGGCGCGTTCGCCGAGGCGGCCTGCAACGGAACGCGGGTGCTTTACGTCGAGCGCGACGATTGGCCGGAAGAGCCATGGTTAAGCCATTGGCTGCTGGAGCACGGCAACGGGGTGAAGATCGACCGCCGGCAACTGGCAACCGGCGATCTGGCGGAACCGTTGCGGGAATTGCTGACCCAGCCAATCAAGCCGCCGGCGACGGCGACCGGCATCGCCGAAGCCGTGGATTGCTTGGATCAGTTGCCAGGACTCTAATCCGGTTTGATTCGGCGACTGGTTGGGTGCGAGGTTTCCATGATGAAAATTGCCTGGCTGCGTTCTGGCGTACTGTTGATTCTGCTGCTGTTCGACTTCCAGGCTGGCCATGCGGCTCCCGGCGCTCCCCCAGCGCCCTTACCCGCGCCGGAAGCGGTTTCGTCAGCGGCAACCGGGCCAACGATCGAACAGGTGCAAGCCAAACTTGCCATTCTCGCCACCGCCCGCGATCTGCCGGAAAGCGAGCGCCAGCAGGTGCAAGAGCTTTATCAACAAGCGCTCAGCCACTTACAGGCAGCCAAGAGCCATACCGACAACATCGTCTATTACCAGCAGATGCAGCAAACGGCGCCGGTGGAAATCGCCCGTTTGCAGCAATCCCCGAGCAGCAAACCATCGCCGGTGCCGTCATTGGAGACCTTAACGCCGGATGAACTGGCCAAGCAACTGGCGCAAACCCAAGTCAGTCTGGGCGACGCCCAGAAGCGTCTGAACGATCTGGATCAGCAACTCGTCGTGCAGCAGTCGCGTCCCAAGAACATTTCGACCGAACTCGCGGGTCTAAAACAGCAGTCTGCCGAGTTGGAGAGCAAGTTACAGGCATCCAGTTCTGTTGTCGTAACGCCGCTACTCGCTGAAGCTCGACTGGTCGCGCTAGGTACCCAACGGCAGGCGCTAAGCCAGCAGATCACCATGCTGGAGCAGGAACGGCTGAGCTACGACGCCCGTTTCGCCCTGCTGAATGCCCAACGCGCCGTCGCCGCGCAAGAGGTCGCGCAAGCTCAGACATGGGTACAGCAACTGCAAGATGTGCTCAACACCCGCCGCCGCGACGAAGCCGCCGTGGTCGTCCAACAGACCACCGAGGCAACGCAGGAGGCCGCCGCTAAACCCGCGGTGATCCAGGCCGCCGCCGCGGAAAACGCCGCCATCAGTCGCCGGCTGGCCGAACTGGTCCAGAAAAGCGACGAAATCAGCGCCCGCCAGGCGCTGGGCAGCGAGCGGCTGGCACAATTGACGGAACGGATGCGGGGAATCCGGCAACAGCTCGGCATCGCCGGATTCAGCGACGCCATCGGGCCGATCCTGCTGGAAGAGCGGCGCAACCTGCCGGATGTCCGCCAGTACCAGCGCAACGCCAGCGAACGCCAGCAAAGCATCGTCCAGACCCGCCTGGAGCAATACCAGACCGAGGAACTGCTCCGTCGCGCCCGCGCTGTCGATGATAACCTCAAGGAGATCGCCGCCCATTTCGACCCGCAATGGTCGAAAGCACAACGGCAGGCGGTGATCGCGGAACTGCGGCCGTTGCTGGTCGACCGCCAGCAATTGCTGGAAAAACTCAGCGGCGGTTACGCCAACCTCATCACCGATTTGGTTGCGCAGGACGAAGCTCAACGCAAACTGAGCGACCAGGCCGAACGGTACGGGGCGCTGCTCGACCGACATCTGTTGTGGATTCGCAGCAGTCCCCGGCTCGGCCTCGAATGGCTAAAGACGCTGGGACTGGCGTTGGACTGGCTGACGGAACCATCCCACTGGGTGGAGGTTTGGCAAAACCTGGGGCGCGGCGCGCGCAATCAGCCAGAGCTGGCGGTTCTCGGCGCGCTGGTTTTTTTGGGTTTGCTGTATTACCGCCGCTTGCTGATCAAACGGCTGGGCGAAGGGGTGGATGCCATCGGCGATGTACGCCGCGACCGTTTTGGGCTGACCGGCCGCGCCTTGGCGATGACCGTGTTGCTGGCGCTACCCTGGCCTTGGCTGATGGCGTGGCTGGCTTGGCTGTTGTTCGTCTCCGGCAACGCCGCCGATTTCTCGCGAGGACTGAGTATTGGTCTGGTCGCCGGCGCGTTCCTGACCGTGAATATTACCTTCCTGCGCCAGCTTTGCCGGCCTCACGGGTTGGCGATGGTGCATTTTGGCTGGAGCGAAGCCGGGTGCCGACTGCTGCGCCGCCACCTCAACTGGTTTCTGTGGATCGGCCCGTTGGGCCCGATCATCGTCGGGCTTTGCGAAACGCAACCCGATCCGCTGTACGGCGATACCCTGGGACGGCTGGCGTTTTGCGTCGGCTCGCTGGCGTTGACCATCGTGCTCTGGCGGGTGCTGGATCCCCGCCAGCCGTTGCTCGCCGGTCTGGCGGCGGGCCGCGCCGGGGCAGCCTGGCGGTTGCGTTACCTGTGGTATCCCCTGATTGTGGGGGCGTATGTACTGATCGTTTTGCTGGCCTTGTCCGGTTACTACTACACCGCGATGCAGTTGCGCGGCCGCATGGTGCTGACGGCCTGGCTGGTGCTGGGGGCGGTGCTATTGATCAACCTGTTCCTGCGCTGGCTGAACATCAGCCAGCGCCGCCTGGCCCTGCAACACGCCCTCGCCAAGCGCGAAGCGCAGTTGGCCGCCCGCGCCAGCAAGGACGCTACACCCGCTTCCGGGGAGGGGGCACCGGAAATCCTCAACCTGCCTGACCTGGATCTGACCACTATCAGCGAGCAGACCCGCAGTTTGATGAACCTCACGGTGCTGCTGGGATTGGGCTTCGGGTTGTGGCAAATCTGGGGCGGTCTGATTCCGGCCTTTTCCATTCTCAACGAGATCACCCTCTGGCATCAAACGGTGCAGACCGCCACGGGCGCGCAGGTCGCGGATATTACCCTGGGGAGCATCGTGGTCGCTGGGGCGTTGCTGCTGTTGATCGGCTTCCTGGCCCACAATCTGCCTGGGGTGTTGGAACTGGTGGTGTTGCAACGACTAGAGGTGGACCCCGGCAATCGCAATGCTGTCATCACCATCAGCCGCTATCTGATTACCACCGTCGGGCTGGTGGCGGCGCTGGACATCATCGGCGTCGGCTGGGATCAGGTGCAGTGGTTGGTCGCGGCGCTCGGCGTGGGTTTGGGTATCGGCCTGAAGGAAATTTTCAGCAATTTCTTTTCCGGGCTGATTCTGCTGCTGGAACGGCCGATCCGGGTGGGCGACACCGTGACGCTCGACAATTTGAGCGGCACGATATCGCGCATCAACATCCGCGCCACCACGATCACCGACTGGGATCGGAAGGAAATCATCGTCCCCAACAATACCTTCATCACCAGCTCGCTGATCAACTGGGCCCGGAACGATCCCATCACGCGAGTAGTGATTCCGGTGGGAGTCGGTTACGACAGCGATCCCGCGCGGGTCCACGAGGTACTATTGGCGGTGGCGACCGCACACCCGCTGGTGGCGAAAGAGCCGGCGCCAGCGGTGTTGTTCCTGAAGTTCGGCGAGAGCGCGCTGGAATTTGAGGTGCGGGTGTTCGTGCGGGAACTGGCCAATCGCCTGCCGGTGACCCACGAATTGCACCACCACATTCTTCAGGCGCTGCGGGCGAACGATATCCAAATTCCCTTCCCGCAGCGGGACATGCATCTGCGCGGCGTACCGGAACAGGCGCAGGGTTTGCTCGGCAAGGATTCGAGCCGCTCGTAGGCTTCCTTTACGGCGCTGCTTGGTGAGCAATGGTCAGGCAACCCTGCGCCAACGGCCGGCCATCATCCCCGATGCATTCAAAGCGAATCCCGCGCGCGCCGGATTCCGCGAAGCGAATGGCGAACGCCTGCTCCGGTCGCAGCGGCGCCAGAAATTTCACCACCGGCATCCCGACCACACGGTTCCCCGACCGCCAATCCTCGAACGCTCCTACCACCTCTTCCAGAATGACGAGGCCCGGCACGATCGGATTGCCGGGAAAATGCCCCGCCAGACTGGGATGATCGGCGCCGATCACATGGCGCTGTTCAGGATTCAGGGACGGACCAGGCACGGCGGCGGGTTGCGACGATTCAGGATTCATGGGCGGGCAAGGCGGATGGGCGGGTTGCGGCAATCAGGGCGAGCAAAGCGGCGCGCGTCACCTTGCCGGTGTCGTTGCGCGGCAAGGCGGTTACCTTAAAGAGCGGTCGGGGCAAGAACACCGGGTCGAGACGTTCGGCCAGAGCAGCGAGCAGTTGCCGCTCGGTCAGGCCCGGCGCGACCACGACGGCCAGCAACCGCTGGACCTCGGTTCCCGCCTCGTCCGGCATCACAAAAATACCCTCCGTCACGCCTTCGATTTCGTTAAGTTGATGGTTGAGGTATCCCAGCGAGCTGCGCTTGCCGGCGATGTTGACCAAATCCTCCCGGCGGCCGAGCAGCTTGAATTCAGTCTCGCCGCATGGCTCGACGATGTCGTTCAAGGGTACGGGTTCCGGCAAATGCGCGCCGGACAGGCAGCCGTCGCGTAACTGGAAACCGTCGTACAGCCGCCAACGGTCGCTGTCCAGGGTGCGGCGGCTAGCGATGGAGCCGACCTCGGTACACCCGTAGATTTCCAGCACCGGCGCGCTGAACACCGCCTCGGCCTGGGCGGCGAGCGTGATGGATAACGGGGCAGTCGCCGAGATCAGAAAGGCCAGAGTGGGCCAGCGCAAGCCGGCCTGGACGCAGGTTTGCAAATGAACCGGCGTGGTGACCAGCACGCGTGGCGTCGGCGCCGCATCCAGCGCGGCGCGCACGTCGTCCGGGAAAAACGGTCGCCCGCCATGAACGCTGGCCCCACTGGCCAGCGGCGCCATGATCGAGGTTTCCAGGCCGTACATATGTTGGGGCGGTACGGTTGCCACGATGGTGGTCGCCTGATCGAATCCAAACCGTTGCCGCGCCTGCCGCGCGCCGCTGATTAATTCGCCCCAGGTTTTGGGGTTGGGTTTGGCGCGGCCGGTGCTGCCGGAGGTAAACGCAATCGCCATGACGTGTTCCCCCGGCAGTTCGGGAATGACGGGAACGACGCGGTCCGCGGCATCCGGCGCCAGCCACGCGTCGAGATCGCTGTCCGTGATCTGGCCGCTATCGGGATAAGCCTCGGCCAACTGTCGCAAGTGCAGGCTGGCGCGGCTGGACGGCAGCAGGTTGGTCTGGCCGTTGGCGCCCACGGCGGCGAACGCGACCATGAATAGATAGCGATCCTCGCACAGATTCAGGATGAAGCGCGCGGGCGGCAGGCAGCGGGCGACATCGGCGACATGGCGCAGAAAGGTCGCGCGACTGACGGGCTGCCAGCGCCGCCAGGCAATGGGCGTATCCAGCGCGGCCGGTGCAAGCAGGGGGAGTGGGGCTGGTATCATGATGCGCAAATTTAGCAGAATTTAGCGACGATCCGCGCGCCATCATGCAACCAAAAGAGGGGAACCCCAGTGAGCCGCATTGTGTTGACGCCAGAGTTGCAAAACGACTACCAGCGCCTGTTCGCCGCCTGTGCGATTCGCCCGGAATGGGCCGCCGCGGTGGAAGACCGGGTGGACGCCATCATGGCCGACCGGGACCGCTACTGGACTGTCGGTCAGCGGTTGAATCTGCCCTGGTTCATAGTGGCGGCGTTGCATGAAGCCGATACCGGGCGTGATTTCACCGTGCATTTGCACAATGGCGATCCGTTGACCGAGCGGACCCGCCACCTGCCGGAGGGGCGGCCGGTCGAAGGCGAGCCACCGTTCGCTTGGGAGGATAGTGCAGCCGATGCGCTGCGCCTGTGCCATTTCGATCAGTGGTCGGACTGGAGTATCGCCGGTACGTTGTTCAAGCTGGAAGGCCATGGCGGCTGGGGTTACCGGCTGCATCATCCCGAGGTGCCTTCGCCCTACCTGTGGAACTACTCCACCTATTACCACCAAGGCAAATACGTCACCGAGGACACCTGGAGCGAAACCGCCGTGGCCCAGCGCTGCGGCGCGGCGATATTGCTGCGCCGGTTGGCGGAACGGGATCTGATCAAGTTCGCCACCAGGGGCGAATCCGCGCCTGGGCCGTTGCGCTACGCCGAGACGGAAACCTCGCCTTGGGTGGAGGCGCTGCAACGGTTCCTGAATACCCTGCCCGGAATTTACCTGAAGGTGGACGGGCGGGCCGGCTCGCGAACCTCGAACGCCTTCCACAAGCTGACCGGGCGGTATCTGCCGGGTGATCCGCGCGATTCCGAGCCACATTGAACAGGCGTCGCTCAGGCCAGCCCCAGCACCCTCGCCGCCAGCGGCAGCACCCAATCCGCCCGCGCCGCGTCCACATCCGCCTCGACCGCCACCGAACCGCGCGCGGCGTCGCCGTGTTTGACCCGTTCGCCGAGTTGGCGTCGTTCCGGGGCCGGGAAACTGGCGAAGGTGCGGCGCAGCAGCGGCAATAGTTGGGTAAACGCCTCGCTGGCCAGACCGCTCACCCAGCCGTCGAGAATTCCCCACAACCCATCGTTATGCAGCAGCAACAGCCCGCTGCCGTGCAGGAAACCCTCCAGCCAGGCCGCCGCCGCCGCCGGTTCGCCGGCCAGCGACAGCGCCAGTCCCATCCGCCGGGCGGTTTCCAGCGGCGGCAGCACATTTTGTTCGAACAACAGGCGACAGCCATGACCGGCCAGCAAGCCATGCAATCCGGCCTGATCCACCAGTTTCATCAAGGCGCCCTGCCAAATGGCGGTTTGCTCTGGATTCTGCAACAGGCCGATGGCGGCGTTCAGCGCCCGCACCCGGCCAAACATTGCCTGCGCGGCCTCGTCGTCCAGCGAACCGCACGCGGTGGGTAGACCGATAGCGATGCGGGTCGTCAGACCGTCCACCACATGCCCGACCAGGCCGGCGTCGGTCTGACGGACGTTACCGTAGCGCAGCACTCGCGCCAGCGGCGGCAGGCTGTCCATTAGATGTGGGATATCGCTGGTCAGGGCAGCGACGTTCTGCAACCGTTCCATCACCACGCCGATGGCGTCTGGCAGTTCGGCCAACAGGGTTTGCTCGACCAGTTCGGTCAACTGGCTCAGTTGCTCGCCGCGCTGGGCCAAGTCGCGGGCGCGGGCGGTGGCGGCGTCCAGTATGGTATTGCCCCACAGATTGGCCTCGATCACCGCCACCGCCAGTTCCGGTTGCCATTGCAGCCGCCAGTTCTCCTTAAACGTTCCCTTGCCGCTCACCCGCTCGGTTCGCCCCCAGGCAATGCCGAGCAGGTTCAACCGGTGCAACAACTGGCTGCGTTCCAGATCGTTCGGTTTGCGCAGGTCCAGTTCCAGCAACCGCTGGCTCGCTTCCGGCGGCAACCGCAATCGTTTCTGTTGGCGCTGCAAGTCCTGTTGCAAGGGCAAGGTTGGCGTATGGTCCGGCACCTCGCCCAGCCGCTCGTCGATCAGCAGCCGTTCCTCGATCAGTCGCAAGGGCGTGGCGTCCCCGTGGCAAAGCACGGCGTGGGCCGCTTCGTTCAGTTCCTCCAACGTAGGCCGGGGGCGGTCGCGCAAGGCGGCCAGCGCCTCGGCCAGCCGCGCCGCCTCGATGACGCTGGCGGTGGAGGCGGGGAGATCGTGCTCGCGCAGCAACTGGGCGATCCGCGCCAGCCAGCGGGTGGTCGGCTCGCCGGCGCTTTCCCACAAGTGCAGATAAAATCCGGGCGCGGCGATACCCGCCCCATAACCGTTGGCGTGGGTCAGCCGACCGTGGGTCCACGGGGTCCAAGTGGCGGCGAGCTTGCGCTTGGGCAGGCCCTTGAGCCGGGCGCTGTCCTCGCGGGCCGGCGGCGGATTCGCCAGAGCAGGGGTGTGCCAGGCGCCGCAGACCACGGCGATGCGTTCGCGGCCTTCTTTCCGCGCCGCCCGCAGTTGCGTCCGCATTGCCGCCTCGCGTTGCTGCTCTCGCTGGTCCGGCGGCGACTGGGTGTCGGCTTCGGTCCGCAACGCCGTCATCAGTTCCAGAATCGCCTGAAACAGTTCGCGGCTGTCCTGACGCTGCTCGACCAGATGTTCCCACCAGCGCTCGCCATCGCCGTAACCGGCCGCTTCCGCCACCCAGCGCAGCGGATCGCGGCGGATGTCGGGGAGGGCGGATTCCACTTCAGCCACGGCTTCGTCCGGATCGGCTTCGGCTTCGGCGGCGGATTGCGCCGGCGCGACGGGATCGGCAGCGGGCGGAGATTCAGTGACGGTCTCCGTCGTCGCCGTTTCCGCCTCGATCTCCAGCGCCAGACTGTTGGCCTGCGGGAGATCCATGAACCGCACCGGCACGTTGTTCGCCAGGCCGTACCGGATCGCCTGCCATTCCGGGGAGAACTCGGCGAACGGGTAATAGACGGCGCGGCGCGGTTCGGCGGGATCGTAAATCAGCAACGCCACTGGCGGCTTCATGCCGGCGTCGGCGGCCAGCGGCAACAGTTCCTGTGCGTCGGGCGGCCCTTCGACCAGAATCAGGTCCGGCTGAATTTCCGCCAGCGCCTTGAGTACGCTGTGTGCCGAGCCAGGGCCGTGATGGCGGATGCCGAGGATAACCGGCTCGCTCATGACAGCTCGCGGCAGGCGCGGTACAGATCTTTCCAGCCGTCGCGTTCCTTGACGATAGTCTCCAGGTATTCGCGCCAGACGATGGCGTCCTGCACCGGGTCCTTGACCACCGCGCCGATCAGCCCGGCGGCGAGATCGGCGGCCTGCAAGCGGCCGTCGCCGAAATGCGCCGCCAGCGCTAGCCCGTTGTTCAGCACCGAAATCGCTTCGGCCACGCTCAACGAACCGCTGGGCGATTTGAGCTTGGCCTTACCGTCCAGCGTCGTCCCGGCGCGCAGCTCACGGAAGATGGTGACCAGCCGGCGGATTTCCTCCAGCGCCGGCGGTTCGGCGGGCAGTTCCAGCGCCCGGCCCAGCGCGGCCACCCGCTGCCGCACGATCCCGACCTCCTCCTCCAACGTCTCCGGCGTCGGCAGCACCACGGTGTTGAAGCGGCGCTTCAGGGCGCTGGACAGTTCGTTGACGCCCCGGTCGCGGTCGTTGGCGGTGGCGATAATGTTGAAACCCTTTTGCGCCTGCACCTCGGTATCCAATTCGGGAATCGGCAGGGTTTTTTCGGACAGCACGGTAATCAGCGCATCCTGCACGTCCGAGGGAATGCGGGTCAGTTCCTCGACTCGGGCGATGCTGCCATTTTGCATGGCGCGCATGATCGGACTGGGCACCAAGGCTGCCAGCGACGGACCGTCGGCCAGTAGTCGAGCGTAGTTCCAGCCGTAACGAATGACCTCCTCGCTGGCGCCGGCGGTGCCTTGCACCAGGGCGGTGGAATCGCCGGCAATCGCGGCGGCCAGATGCTCCGACACCCAGGTTTTGGCGGTGCCGGGCACGCCCAGCAACAGCAGGGCGCGGTCGGTGGCCAAGGTGGCGATGGCGATTTCCATGAGCCGGCGGTTGCCGATGTACTTGGGGGTGACGGCGAAACCGTTGGACAGCGTTCCGCCCAGCAGATAGGTGGCCGTCGCCCACGGCGACAGATGCCAGTTAGGAGGCCGGGGCCGCTGATCGGTTTCCGCCAGTACGTGCAGTTCCTCGGCGAATTGTTGTTCGGCGTGTTCCCGTAGCAGGTTGCTCATGGTTTCGACTCTCGATGGAAAGGTAGATCCTATTCCGCGATAGCCTTCCGCATTGTCCGGCGGAAACGCAGCCGGTCGAGGAAGTCGTTGACCGCGCTTTGCCACTGTGGCCACTGTTTGGATTCGGTCGGCCAGCCGGTGGCGGCTTCCTTGCCCAGTTCCGGCGGAATCCAGCGGGCGAATCCGCGCAGCACGCCGGCCAGCCACCAGTCCGGCTGTTTGTCCTCGCCGACCCGTTGGCGCACCTGCTCCAGCACCGCCCGGCCCAATTCGACGCTCCAGGGGCGCGCGACGTGGCTCAACACCACCAGCGCCGCCGCCCGTCCGCCGGAGGAGGCTTCACGCAACAACGCTAACAGGTAAGCCTCGAATCGCGCCGGCGGCAACACGTCAGCCAGCGCGGCGGTGAGGGTGTCGTGATCGAGATAGAGCGGCAACAACGCTTCCGCCCAGTCCACATCGCGATGCCGTTGCGTCGCCAGCGCCCAGCCGTCCAACAGCGCCTGTCGCCACTCGTGGTTGCGGCTGAGGATGAGAATTTCCGCCGGGGTTCGTTGCCACTGCCGACACCAGACCATCGGCGGAACCGCGCCGACGATGCGGATCAAGCGCCAGGCTTTCTCGCCCAGTTTCGCCGCCGGCGGCGGCTCGGCGATGCCATCGCGGCGCAACGCGGCATCGTCCTCCGGCAAATCCACCTCCAACCGGTCGCGCTTGAGAAAACGTCCGGGTTGAAACCGCGCCAATTGCAACGCCCGCGTGGTCAACCGCTGGACCAACCTCGACTCCGGCAGTCGCGCCAGCAGGTCAGCGGCGGCGCGGGCCACTTCAACACTCCGGTCGTCGAGCGCATTTTCCAGAAACGGTTCGTCGGCCATGCTCAAGCCAGCCGTCAGCGCCTCAAGCAATTCCCGCCGCTGCCTGGCTCCATCCTCGCCCCAAGTGGCGTTCGGCAATTCCAGCGCGCGTTCCGGCCGGGTCGCTCGCCATTGCCGCAACAGCGCCAGCCGCTCCTCGAAGCGGCCGGTCCACCAGAGCGTTTCATCATCGGCTTCGATGGCGTAGCTCCAGTCGGCGTTATGCCGGGCCAGCCAGCGTCCGCGCCGGCCCAGCACCGGTAACAGCGCGGGCCGGAGATCGATTCGCCTGGCGCCCGCGTCCAGCAGCGCCGGCAGGCATTCATCGGGAACGCGCTGCCCAGCCGCGCCCAGTGTTTCCAGCCATTCCAGCATTATTACTGGGTCAGCGTCGCAGCCCCGCAGCAGCAAGGTGAGGTGTTGGCGGGCTCGCGGGCCGCACGCGGGCCCGGCGTCCGGTTCGCAGGGGGACGGCAACGG
>JBATNZ010000005.1:0-2412 GCA_049290615.1 Candidatus Contendibacter sp. | reverse complement strand
TTTCTTTTGGCCAAGGCATGAAGCACCTCGAATAGAATTTCAAAAATTAAAATAATCGCCGAATTTTGGCCCTATTTTACCAAAACCACCCTATAAAAATCAATAGGTTAGTTTTTATACAGCCTCTAAGCTACCGCTGCTGGCCGCGCCGGGGACGCCGTGGGCGCGGCGCTGGGCTTACGCCATTCACCAGCACTGGCTAAAAATCGCCACGTGACTGCGCAACCGGTCAGCGGGTCTAAGAGGCGTTTTTGTACAGCCTCTCGTGAGCTAACCCTTTGAAAAGAAACCCTCACCCCTGCCCCTCTCCCGCTTGCGGGCGAGGGGTTCTTGTACAGTCTCTTAGCCCAGGCGCTCTGATCCGCCGCTTCGGACAGCCATTGCGTCATGGGTAAACCGAAACCGGTCTTGGGGCGCTGGATGATGGCATCCGGCAAGGGCTTGGCCGGCGACCGCGCCAGCATCATTTTGCCGGCGCCGCCCGCGAAGCCGGATACCCACGGTCCCAGGGTTTCCAGCAGCTTCGCATCCACCAGCGGCGTGCGCAGTTCCAGCGAATGGCCCATGCTGGCCCAGTCGCTGTCGCGCAATAACTGGTTGCGCAGGTAGTGGGTGGATTCCAGCAGGCTGACAGCGGCGGCGCCATCCCTGGCTCCGGCCGGGGTCATGCCGGGCGGCGTTCTGCCCAGCCGCGCCAAGCCCTCCCGCGCCTGCTCCGCCCCCATCAGGGCCGGCAGTTCAGCAGGCAGGAACAGGCTGCGGCGCAGGAAATATCCGCCTTCGAGGGAATCCATAAATTCGGGGATACCGGCGAACTTCGGTTGCGACCGGCGGTGGGCGAGCCAGGCGCAGGGTGCTTTCAACAAGGCGCGAGCGCCGGGAAGGGCCGCGACCGCCCGCCCCAGCGCCGCCATGCGCGGAATCTGCCGAAAGGAGGGATAACCGCAGAACAGTTCATCCCCGCCCACGCCCGACAACACCACCTTGTAGCCGCGTTCCGCCGCCGCCTTGCTGGCGAACCAGGTATTGACACCGTCGATGGAGGGCTGGTCCATGGCGTCGAGAATGCGCGGGAGATCCTGCTCGAATTCGGCGCAGGTGACGTGGCGAACATGGTGCGGCAAGCCGTAATGGGCGGCGATGGCGCGGGCCACCGGCACCTCGTCGTCGTGCCGACCGGCGAACTCCTCGAAGCCGATGGTAATCCCCTCGACCCGCGCGCCCAACTCGGACGCCAGCCCGGCGACTGTACCCGAGTCGATGCCGCCGAAGAGAAAGACGCTCACCGGCACATCCGCCACCAAGTGCGCGCGCACCGAATCCCGCATGGCCTGTCGCACCCGTTCCCACAACGGCTGACTCCCTCGCCCGCTGGCGGGAGAGGGTTGGGGTGAGGGGCTGACTTGTCCCTGCCAGTGAGCGCGGATGTCGTGCCAGCACACCGGCGCTGCCATCACGCCCGCGCGCACCCGCAGCCAGTGGCCGGCGGGCAGGGCGAACACCTCGCGGTACAGCGTCCACGGTTCCGGCACGCTGCCCCTGAGATAGAAGCCCGCCAGACCCGCCAGTTCTGGTTCCGGGGAGACCCAGCCCGAGGCCAGCAGCGCCTTGACCTGGGAGGCGCAGACCAGGCCCTGCCGGGTCTGCGCGTAATACAGTGGTTTGATGCCGTAGGGATCACGGGCCAGGAACAGTTCGCGGGTCTGCGTATCCCAAAGGGCGAAGGCGAACATGCCGCGCAGCTTGGGCAACATTCGCTCGCCTTCGCGGGCGAACAGGGCCAGCAGCACTTCGGTATCGGAGGTGGTGCGGAAAGCGACGCCATCCGCTGCCAAGTCCCGGCGCAAGTCACGGAAGTTGTAGATTTCGCCGTTGAAGACGATGACGTAGCGGCCGTCGCTGGACACCATCGGCTGATTGGATCGGGCATCCAGATCGAGAATGGCCAGGCGGCGGTGACCGAGGGCGATGCCCGCACCCGACCAGAGACCCTCCGCATCGGGGCCGCGCAGGCGCATGGTGGCCACCACCCGGGCGGCTGCGGATCGGCTATCGGCGCGGCTGGGATCGACGGCCAGTATTGCTGCGATTCCACACATCAGCAACTTGCCCTTTATTCCATTGCTTTCACAATTTTTGAAATTAAAAAACCCCCCCTATTACATTGATTTGTAAAAAAACGGGTGATTTTATTGGGGAATATTTTCATAAGAAAATTTTTAAATTTCCCTCCAGGAATTGGAAAAAGATCTGATTTTTGTCCTTTAATAACGATGTAATATATTTCCTGATTAGCAAGATTTTTCAGCCCGACGAAGCCAACGAGCAGGGCGTGGTCCGATGGCGGTTGCGGCGACGAGCAGTCGGGCAGGCAGGGTGTCGAGGTGAAAGCGCCGGTTAAACCGGTAGGCA
>JBATNZ010000004.1:0-17166 GCA_049290615.1 Candidatus Contendibacter sp. | reverse complement strand
GCCACATGGCGCGGGCGATCTGCCGGCGCGCCGAGCGGCGGGTGGTGTCGCTGGCGCGCGATGAGGAGGTTGGCGAGTCGGTGCGGGTTTATCTGAACCGGCTGTCGGATTTGCTGTTCGTGCTGTGCCGGATTCTGGCCCGCGACGATGGCGGAATCGAGGTGTCGTGGCGCAACCCGAACCGGGCTTGATGCTGCGGGCTAGCCGTTAAACTTCTCATTTTTCCAATACATACCGCCCAGGCGCTGCCTCCAGGGGCGGATAGTTGGCGTTGCCGAGCGGTGGCGGCGGTCCCAGGGGTCCACAGCGTTCGTCCAACCAGCGCGTCCAGTCCTCCCACCAGGAACCCGAGGCTTTTTCGGTGCTTTCCCGCCAGGTTTCCGCGTCCCGCTGGCCGGTGGCGTCGCCGACCCAGTAGCGCCGCTTGGGCGGGGTGACCGGTGGGTTGATGATGCCGAGAATGTGACCGGACGTGGCTAGCACGTAGCGCGCCGGCCCGCCGCTCAGCCCGCACAGCCGAAAGGTCTGCTTCCAGGGAGCGATATGATCTTGCTCCGCCCCGACCATGTACAGCGGTTGCTCGATGGCGTTCAGGTCCAGCCGGCGTCCGCCGATATCCAGACTGCCCTGCGCCAGCCGGTTGTTCAGATAGAGTTCCCGCAGATAAAACTCGTGCATCGCCGCCGGCATCCGGGTGGTGTCGCAGTTCCAGAACAGCACGTCGCTGGGCGGCAACTCCTCGCCATATAGATAACTATGCATCACGTAGTGCCAGATCAGATTGTTGGGTCGCAACAGGCGGAAGGCGCTCGCCATCTCGGCGCCGTCCAGATAACCGGCGTCGTTCATGCGCTGCTTGAGAAACTCGAAGCTGGATTCGCTCAAAAACACACCGATTTCGCCGGGATCGCTGAAATCCACCAGGGTGGTGAACGTGGTCCAATGCGCGACCGGGTTGGCGATGCGGTCGGCGGCGTCGGCGTTGAACCAGGCCAGCAGCATCGCCAGCGCGGTGCCGCCCAGGCAATAACCGGTGGCGTGGACCTGGGGAACGCCGCAGATGGCGCGCGCCGCGTCCAGCGCTGGCCGCAGGCCTTGCAACAGATAATCATCCAGTGTTATCGCCCGGGCGTCGGGACCGGGATTTTTCCAACTGGTGACGAACACGGTGAAGCCCTGGCCGACCAGGTAACGAACCAGGCTGTTGTCCGGACTCAAGTCCATGATGTAGTACTTGTTGATCCAGGGCGCGACCAGGACGACCGGCATGGCGCGAACCCGGTCGGTGGTCGGCGCGTACTGGATCAGTTCCAGCAGCTCGTTGCGCAGCACCACTTGGCCGGGCGTGGCGGCCAGATCGCGGCCGACCTGAAACGCATCTGGCTCCACCATCCGCACCTCGCCGGCGGCGGCGTCGCGCAGCCAGTTTTGCAGACCCCAGAGCATGCTGCAGCCGTGGCTGGCGATGCCGCGCCGTAGCGCTTCGGGATTGGTCCAGAAAAAATTGGAGGGAGCGATGGCGTCCAGCCATTGCCGAACCCAGAATGCTGCCCGCTGTCGCCGAACCGGGTCGATGCCCTCGGTGGTGTAGATGGCGTCTTCCAGCCAGCGGACGTAGAGCAGGTAGACTTCCTTGAGGTAGGCGAACCCCGGGTGGTCGATCCAGGCCGGATCCTGAAAGCGCTGGTCATGGATGACGGCGGGTATGGCCGGCTCGCTGGGGATGCCGAGGCTGGTTCGGGCGAAATGATCGTGAACCCGGTGCGTATCCAGGGACAGCCCTTGCAGGACGGCGGCCAGCCGCTCCGGCTGGCGCAACCAGGCCTGTTGCACCGCCAGGCTGGAACCGATGATGTCGAACGGGTCGAGCAGCGATCCGGGCGACGGGGCAGCGGGGCGAGTGTCGGATGTCGGGGCGTTCATGCGGATCCTCCTGCGCCACGGGGGAAGGGGGCGCGGTTGAGCAACACATTCCACATAAATTGTACCCCTTATTGCTGCGCCAAGCGCCAACATTGGTGAATTTTTGGGTCGCGGGCGAAGTCGGGCGGCAGGGTGCGCCGGCTCCAGTCCTCGATGCGAAGATCGGCCAGCGCGTCCGCATCCAGCCGGAACTTGCGAGAGTTGGTGGAGAAGATCAGCGCGCCGCCCGGCGCGAGCACGCGCAGCGTCCGCCGGATCAGG
This sequence comes from Candidatus Contendibacter sp., assembly GCA_049290615.1. Taxonomy (GTDB): domain Bacteria; phylum Pseudomonadota; class Gammaproteobacteria; order Competibacterales; family Competibacteraceae; genus Contendibacter. The sequence continues at coordinate 14,982 of JBATNZ010000004.1, read as the reverse complement.
TCGACATGATCCCGCTGCACGTCGAAGGTTGCTTCCAGCCGTTTGGAGTTGGAGAAGGTCGGTGGGTCGAGGAAGATCAGGTCGTAACGACCCCGCGCCCAAATCAGCCATTGTCGACAGTCGGCCCGGATCAGTTCGTGCCGGGGACCGTGGAAACCGTTTAATTCCAGGTTGCGCCGCGCCCAGTCCAGATAGGTCGCTGACAAATCCACGGTGGTGGTGTGCGTGGCCCCACCCAGCGCGGCGTGGACGGTGGCGGCGCCGGTGTAACCGAACAGGTTGAGGAAGCGCCGACCAGCCGCCAGTTCCCGCAACAGTTGCCGGGTGGGGCGGTGGTCGAGAAACAGGCCGGTGTCGAGGTAATCGGTGAAGTTGACCAGCAGCCGCGCCGGTCCCTCGCGGACTTCGTGAAAGTGGCCCTGCCCGGCCTGTTTCTGGTACTGGCTGGCGCCCTTCTGCCGCTGGCGCACCTTGAGAAAAATATGCTCTGGCGGCAGTTCCAGCACGGCGGGCAATACCGCCATCACCTGTTCCAGCCGCTCTTGAGCACGGGCGGGGTCCACCGTCGACGGCGGGGCGTACTCCTGCACATGCAGCCATTGCTCGTAGCGATCCACCGCGACCGCGTATTCCGGCAGGTCGGCGTCGTACAGCCGGTAGCAGCTCACCCCTTCCCGTTCAGCCCAGCGCCCGAGATGGCGCAGATTCTTGCGCAGGCGATTGACGAAGCCCTCGGCTCCAGCGGCGACGGCGTGCTCCAGTACGGTGGCGCGGGTAAAGCGGTCGGCGGCGTTTCGATCCACAAAGAACTGTGGCTCAACCTGGAATTGCAGCAGCCGGCATTCCAGCGGGCCATTGTGGAAGACATTGGTTTTAACGGCGCGCAATCCCATCCGCTTGCCGTACTCGGGATTGCCGGTGAACACCGCCGCCCGCCAGCCGGCGAAGCGGGCTTTCAGCCGGTCGCCCAGTTCGGCGTACAACGCGCTCAGTTCGTCCCGGTCGCCCAGCCGCTCGCCATAGGGCGGATTGGCAATCAGCAGGCCGGGCGGACCGGCGGGTGGTTCGACGATGGCCCATGCGCGGCATTCGATCCTGAGCCGATCCGCTATCCCGGCGCGACTGGCGTTGAGCAGCGTCGCGCGCACCGCCTTCGGGTCGCGGTCGCTGGCCCGGATCGGCGGGACACGGGCTTGTCCCGTCGCGCGCCGCTCGCGGGCCTCGGCCAGCAGCCGGTTCCACAGCGCGGGAATGTGTCCCAGCCAGCCGCTGAACCCCCAGCGGTCGCGCAACAGTCCGGGCGCCTGGTCGCCGGCGATCCAGGCGGCTTCGATCGCCAGGGTGCCGGAACCGCACAGCGGGTCGAGCAAGGGTCCGCCGGCGGCGGCGATGGCCGGCCAGCCGCTTTTCAGCAGCAGGGCGGCGGCCAGAGTCTCCTTCAGCGGTGCGGTTACGGTCGCCTCGCGGTAGCCACGCCGGTGCAGGCTGTCGCCGGACAGATCAAGGCTAACCACGGTCTGACCGTCATGCCAGCGCGCGTGAATTCGCACGTCCGGCTGGCGCGCATCCACGCTCGGCCGCTGGCCGCAGCGCGCCCGGAACCGGTCCACGATGGCGTCCTTGACCCGCTGTGCGCCGTAGTGAGTGTGGTCGATGCCGGGACCGCCGCCGCTGAATTCGACGCTCAAGGTTCCATCCGGCTCCAGATGCTCTTCCCAGGGCAGGTCGAGGATTCCGGCGTACAGCGCGCCAGCGTCGGCGGCGGGAAATTCGGCCAGCGCCAGCAGCACCCGGCTGGCGGTGCGCGACCACAGGCAGGCGCGGTAGGCCAGCTCCAGCGGACCCTGGAAGGCGACGCCACCACGAACGGGTCGGGGCGCCACCGCGCCCAGTTCGATCAGTTCCGCCGCCAGCAGCGGTTCCACCCCGGCCGGGGCGGTGGCGATCAAGTTCAGTGCGCTCATTGTGGTCTATTCCTCGATTGCGACCTGGACCAGCGTCGGTTGCAGCAAGCGCTGGACTTCGGTTGGCGCCAGACCGACCAGAAAGCCGCGCTTGCCGCCGTTGAGATAGATACGCGGCAGGTCGAGGATGCTGACTTCCAGGTACACCGGCATGGGTTTGCGGGTGCCGAACGGCGAGGTGCCGCCGACAAGGTAGCCGCTATGCCGGTTGGCGACGGCGGGAGCGCAGGGCGCGATGGTCTTGACCCCCCGCAGCCGCGCCAACTCCTTGGTGGAGACCTTGCGGTCGCCGTGCATCAGCACGATCAGGGGTTGTTTGCGGTCGTCCTCCATGATCAAAGTCTTGATCACGGCGTGTTCGTCCACCCCCAGACAGTGGGCGCTGTGGGCGGTGCCTCCGTGCTCCTCGTAGGGGTAAAGGTGGCCGGTGAAGATGATGTTGCTTTCACGCAACAAGCGAATTGCGGGGGTGATCGGAAATTTTTCCTTGCTCATAAATATCTTAGCAAATTAGTCGTGATTAATTTGTCGTTTTAATAATTTGTTGTTAAAAAAACAATTTTTATTATTTTATTGATAATAAATTTATGTGACATTGCAACCTTTTCACATAAGTGTATTTAAAGTAATGGTTTTTTATAAATTGGATTCTATTCGTCTTCAATCGATTTGGACGGTCATTCTGTTGTGTTCAAGATAACAAGCGTTATTGGACAAAAAAATGCAAAGTGTTTCTGTTGTTGAATGGCAAAAGTGTATTGGTACAACTGATTCTTGATTTAAGAAACCCGGTTTGGTTAGAGTGCGACAGAACCAAATTTCTGGGAGGATATTCAGAAAATGCGGACTGATGTAGCGCTGCAACCGAGCGGCAATATACACAATAACGAGGGGGAGCGGCCTGATTCGGGCCGGCGCGGGTTTCTGAAGTGGGTGGCCGGCGGTGTCGGCGCTCTGGCCTTGGCGCCGGACCTGCTCAAGGCGGCGGTGCTACGCGAGCGTTACCTCTTGTTCTATAACCCCAATACGGGTGAAAGCATCCGCCAGGTTTACTGGACGCCGCGCGACGGCTATATCCGCGCGGCGGTTAACGACATCAGTTGGGCCTTGCGCGACCATCACAACGATCAGGTCAGGCAGTTTGACCCGAGCGTGCTGGATCAGCTCTACGCCTTGCAATTGCAACTGGGCTTGGGCCGGCCGGTCAACGTGATCAGCGGTTACCGGTCGCCGTCCACGAATTGGATGCTGTGCGAGCGCAGTCGCGGCGTGGCGCGCAACAGCTACCACATTCAGGCCATGGCGCTCGATATTCGGGTGCCGGGTGGCCGGGTCTGGGATCTGTGTCAGGCGGCTCGTTCGCTGGGCGCGGGCGGGGTGGGGTACTACCCCCGTTCCAACTTCGTCCACATCGACAGCGGCCCGGTGCGCTACTGGAGTTGAGCGCCAGCAAAAAGGGGCGGTGGTCGCCGCCCCTGCGTTGGATCGATGCTCCGCTACATCATGCCCAGCATTCGCGGCAGCCAAAGCGACAGCGGCGGCCAGTAGGTCACGAGAACCAGGAACACCAGCATGGTCAGCAGCCACGGCCAGACCGCGATGGTCAGCTCCGTGATGCCCATGTGGGTGATGCTGCTGGCCACATACAGGTTGAGGCCCACCGGCGGGTGGCACATGCCGACTTCCATGTTGACCACCATCATGATGCCGAAATGCACCGGGTCAATGCCCAGCTTAATCGCTATCGGGAACAGGATCGGCGCCATGATCAGGGTGATCGACGACGGCTCCATCACATTGCCGGCCAGCAGCAGCAGGATGTTGCAGCCGAGCAGGAACAGCCACACGCTCAGGTTCTGGTCGATCATCCACTGCGCCATCGCCTGCGGGATATTCTCGGAAGTCATCAGAAATGAGAACAGCACCGCGTTGGTGATGATGTAGAGCAGCATCGCACTCATACTGGCGCTGTCGAGCAGCACCTTTGGCACATGTTTGAGCGACATATCCCGGTAGACGAACACCGACACCACGAAAGCGTAAACCGCGCTCATCGCTGCCGCTTCGGTCGGGGTGAACATCCCGGTGTAGATGCCGCCGATGACGATCACAATTAGCAACAAACCCCACATGCTGTCCTTGAAGGTGCGCAGCACGGTCAGGAAGTCGGCTTTCGGCATGCGCGGGTAGTTGTTCTTCCAGGCCCGATACCAAGTGGTTGCGCCCAGCAGGGTAGCCAGCACGATGCCGGGGATGATGCCGGCGATGAACAACTGGCCGACCGAGGTGTTGGTTGCCACCGCGTACATCACCATGACAATGGACGGCGGGATCAGGATGCCCAGCGCCCCGGATGTGGCGATGACGCCAGCCCCAAAGCGTTTCGGAAAGCCCTGCTTGACCATCGCCGGCAACAGGATCGAGCCAATGGCGACCACTGTGGCTGGACTCGATCCCGATACAGCGGCGAACAGTGCGCAGGCCATGACCCCGGCCAGACCCAGTCCCCCGTGCAAGTGACCGACGCAGGCGGTGGCGAAAGCGATCATTCGTCGCGCTACGCCGCCATGGGTGAGAAAATTGCCGGCCAGGATGAAAAACGGGATCGCCATGATCTCGAACTTCTCGATCCCGGTGAACAGCTTCAGGGCCACGCTCTCAATCGGTACCTGGGTCATGGTGAACAGGAAAGTGAGCACGGTCAGCCCGAGCGCAATCGAGATCGGCATTCCGGTCAGCATCAAGGCGATGAGCAGGCCAAAAATAAAGGCGGTGGTCATGATTTGCCTCCCATCTTGTTTTGGTCGTTCACTTGGACGGCGGCGGGTTCGTGCAGGACTTCCGAGACCTCGTCGATGCCTTCCACCTTGGTGTGATCCGGACGCGGGAGATCGCCGGTTTGGATAAATCGGTAGCAGGCTTGCAGGAAGCGGAAACACATCAGATACGAGCCAATCGGCATACCCATATAGACCAGCCACATCGGCAGCTCCATGTCCGCCGAGACTTGCTCGGTGGAGTAGAGTCCATGGACGAAAAGGACGGCAAACGTGCCCACGGTGCCGGTGAACAGCGCGCCGGCCAGCAGCCCGAAGATGATGAGCTTCTTGCGCCATTCAGCGGTAAGTGCATTGACCAACACATCAACGCCCACATGGATACCGGTGCGGACGCCGTAGGCGGCGCCGATTTTCGCCATCCAGATGAACATGTAGATGCAGAGCTCCTGCGCCCAGCCCAAGTGCAAACCGATCAGGAAATCCTGAACGCCTGGTATCGCCAGGCCGGAGGCGTAGCGGTGAACCACGGCGACAAAGATGATCAGCGTCGCCGCAGCCATGAGGGTAGCGATAACCCACTCTTCAAAGTGGTCGAGAAATCGGAGGATCATGGGTTTGACCTTGCAGGCAGTGAAACGCCCGCTTCTGATTCAGCGGGCGTCTCCAAAGGACTCGGGCTACTTCGCCGCCACTTCTTTTTGAATGGTGGTGATGAGGTCCTTGCCGACCCGGTCGCCCATTTGTTCGTAAACTGGTTGCATCACCTTGCACAGCGCTTCGTGTTCGGCCGCCGTCGGCTGGTAGAACTCGGTTTTACCGGACGCCTTCATCGCCGCCAGCCCATCCTCGTTATCCTTGCCAGCGATGTCGTTGGCGTAGACGGTCGCCTCCTTCATCGCCTTATCCAACGCGGCACGCACGTCGACGGGCAAACCCTCCCAGAATTTCTTGTTCACGATGACCGCGTAACCCAGGTAACCGTGATTCGTGACGCTGGCGTACTTTTGCACCTCGTGCATCTTCTGGGTGTACATGTTTGACGGCGGATTCTCAGCGCCGTCCACCACACCGGTTTGCAGCGCCTGGTAGACTTCGGAGAACGACATCACCTGCGGAATCGCGCCCAGCGAGCGCATCTGTGCCTCCAGCACCTTCGAGGACTGAATCCGCATCTTCTGGCCCTTGAAGTCCTCCAGCGCCTTCACCGGTTTGTTCGAGCTGAAGATCTTGAAGCCGTTGTCCCAATAGGCCAAGCCAATGATTCCCTTGGAATAAAGCTTGTCGAGCAGTTGCCTGCCAACGGGTCCCTGGGTGACTTTGTGTAGACCTTCCTTGTTCGGGAAGATGCACGGAAAATCGAACACCTCGAATTCCTTGGCGCCCAGTGGCCCGAACTTGGCGAGCGAGGGGGCCAGCATCTGCACCGCGCCCAACTGCAATGCCTCCAATTCTTCCTTGTCCTTATACAACTGGCTGCTCGGGTACACCTCCACCTTGACCTTGCCGTTGGTGTACTTGGCGGCGAGTTCCTTGAATTTCTCCGCCGCCCGCCCCTTCGGCGTATCTGTCGCAACGACATGGCTGAACTTGATGACAATCGGATCTTCGCTCCAAGCGGTGGGGGCGATGAAACAGCTTGCGGCCGCGACGAGCAGGGATGCTGACAGTTTGCGCATGAAAGCTCTCCTTTGGGGGTTATTAGACGTAGCTTGAAGGCTAGCGGCGCGGACGCCGAGCCTTGACCTTAAGAATAGATGAAGCTGTCGCGAATGCGCGCAAGACGCACCATAGCGATTGTTGCGTCTTGGCGATGGGCGGGGTCAGTTGCGGATGCCGGTTCCCCGGTGCAGCAGCCACAGGCTGTAGCCGAACAGGACGACGATGAACAACAGGATGATGGCAAAAGCTAGATGAACGTCGATGTCCGACACGCCGAGGATGCCGAAGCGAAAAGCGTTGATCATGTACAGGATCGGATTGAGCAGCGACACATCCTGCCAGAATGGCGGCAGCATCTTGATGGAATAGAAGATGCCGCCAAGATAAATCAGCGGGGTAAGCACGAAGGTCGGGATGATCGAGATATCGTCGAAGCTCTTGGCGAAGATCCCGTTGATCAGCCCGGCCAGAGCGAACAGTACCGAGGTCAGGACGATCACCGCGAGGGTGACCAGCGGATGTTGCCAGTGCAGGTCGGCGAAGAACAGCGAGACCGCCACGACCACGATGCCCACCGCCAGGCCCCGCGCCACGCCGCCGCCGACGAAGCCGAGCACGATGATGGTGTTGGGCAGGGGCGAAACCAGCATTTCCTCGATATGGCGCTGGAACTTGGCGCTGAAGAACGAGGACACCACGTTGGAGTAGGCGTTGGTGATCACCGCCATCATGATCAGCCCCGGCGCGATGTACTGGGTGTAGCTCAGCCCGTCCACCGGCCCCAGTTGGGCGCCGATCAACTTGCCGAAGATGATGAAGTACAGCGCCGTGGTCATCGCCGGCGGCAGAATGGTTTGGATCCAGATGCGCAGGAAACGCAGGGTTTCCTTGAGCAGGATGGTCTGCAAGGCAACGTATTGAGTACGGAGGTTCATTGCGGATGGGTGGCTCGGGAGCACGGATGGCCGTTCTCGGTGGTAAACACAGGAACGCTTACTATACTGCAATTGTTTTCTTGGCCCGGAGAGGAGACGCGAACGTGGCGGCGAAGGCGGGGAAGCGGACGAAATCTGGCAATCGACCACAGGAGGAAACCAGCATGTCCGATGAGCAAGCGCAAACCGAAACGACGATCACCGAGAGTCCGGAACTTTCTCAATCCCACGAGCACGACCCGGAACCCAAACTGCCGATGAGTGGCGTTCGGGTGCTGGACCTGGGCACGTTCCTGGCCGGTCCCCACGCCGCGTCGGTGCTGGGCGAATTCGGCGCCGAAGTCTTGAAAATCGAGCATCCCATCGCCGGCGATCCGATGCGCCGCTTCGGAACGCCGACCAAGCGCCACGACGCCACCCTGGCCTGGCTGAGCGAGGCCCGCAACCGCAAATCGGTCACCATCGACCTGCGCCAGCAGGAAGGCGTACAGCTTTTTCTGAAGCTCGTCGCCAAAGCCGACGTCCTGATTGAGAATTTCCGGCCGGGTACGATGGAGGAATGGGGTCTCGGCTGGCCGGTGCTGAGCGAAGCCAATCCTCGTTTGATCTTCCTGCGGGTGTCGGGTTACGGACAAACCGGGCCGTATCGCCGCCGCTCCGGCTTCGCCCATATCGCCCACGCCTTCGGCGGCTTGTCCTATCTGGCCGGGTTCCCCGGCGAAACGCCGGTGGTGCCCGGCACGGTGCCGTTCGGCGACTACTTTTCGGGCCTGTATGGCGCCATCGGCATCATGATGGCCCTGCGCCACCGGGACAAGACCGGCCGCGGCCAGATCATCGATATCGCCATCTACGAGTCCGTGTTCCGCCAACTGGACGAAATCGCCGCTTCCTACGGGCTGTTCGGCAAGGTGCGGGAACGGGAGGGTTCCGGCAGTTTCGTCGCCGTGCCGCACGGTCATTTCCGCACCCAGGACGACAAGTGGGTCGCCATCGCCTGCACCACCGACAAGATGTTCGAGCGCCTGGCCGAGGCGATGGAGCGGCCGGAACTGGCGTCGTCCGCCCTGTATGGCCAGCAGCGCAAGCGGCTGGCCGCCCGCAACGAGGTCAACCAGATCGTCATCGAATGGGTGGGCTCGCTGCCGCGCTCTGAGGTGCTGGAGCGCTGCCTCGCCTGTGAAGTCCCGGTTGGCAAGCTCAACAGCATCGCCGACATCTTCGAGGACGAACATTTCCAGGCGCGGGGCAATCTGGTCACGCTCGAAGAACCGGGGCTGGGCGAGGTCGTGATCCCCGGCGTCGTGCCCACGCTGTCGGCCACGCCCGGCCGGGTCAGCAATCTGGGTCCGCCCCTAGGCAACGCGACCTACGAAATCATGCGCGAGCTGCTCGAGCTTTCGGCCGACGAAATCAAACGACTGCGCCAGCGCAAGATCATTTAGCCGTTTCGTTCGAGGACAGTTTTCCGGAGCAGAGCATCATGACGAATACCAACAAGACCGAACTCCCACTCGCCGGAATCCGGGTCATCGACGTGGCCACGGTGATCGCGGCGCCGTATTGCGCCGGTATTCTCGGCGAGTTCGGCGCCGATGTTCTCAAGGTGGAGCACCCGATGGGCGGCGACATTTGCCGGCGGTACGGTACGCCCACCCAACGCGGGGATACCTTGGCCTGGCTCAGCGAGGCGCGCAACAAGAAATCGGTCACCATCGACCTGCACCGTCGCGAGGGGGTGGAAGTCTTCAAGCGGCTGATCGAGAAGGCGGACGTGCTATGCGAAAACTTCCGGCCCGGCACCCTGGAAAAGTGGGGCCTGCCGTGGGAGGTACTGCACGAAATCAATCCTGGCCTGATCATGCTGCGGGTGACCGGCTACGGTCAAACCGGCCCGTACAAGGACCGGCCCGGCTTCGCGCGCATCGCTCATGCCGTCGGCGGCATCGCCTATCTGTCCGGAATGCCCAAGGGCACGCCGGTCACGCCGGGTTCGACCACTCTGGGGGATTACCTGACCGGTCTGTACGGTTGCCTCGGGGTGCTGATGGCGCTGCGCTATCGCGAGGAAACCGGCATCGGCCAATATATCGACGCCGCTCTCTATGAATCGGTGTTTCGCTGCACCGACGAACTGGCGCCCGCTTACGCCATGTTCGGCGTGGTGCGGGAACGGCACGGGCCGACCCACAACGACTTCGCCTGTCCCTACGGCCACTTTCCGACCAAGGAAGAAGGCAAATGGGTGGCCATCGCCTGCGCCACCGACAAACTGTTCGCGCGGCTGGCCGAGGCGATGGGCCGGCCGGAACTGGCGTCGTCCAGTCTGTACGGCGAACAGAAAACCCGGTTGGAGAACCGCCACGACGTCAACGAAATCGTGCGCGACTGGTGCGGTTCGCTGACTCGCGAGGAAGTGTTGAAACGCTGTAATGCGACCGGCGCCCCGGCGGGACCGCTGAACAATATCGCGGATATCTTCGGCGACCGTCAGTTTCACGCGCGGCGCAATCTCGTTGCCATCGATGATGAGGATTTGGGCGAAACCATCATCGTGCCCTCGGTCATTCCCCGCCTGTCCGAGACACCCGGAGAAATTCGTCATCTGGGACCCAAGCTTGGGGAACATACCGATGCGGTACTGAGCGAGTTGTTGGGCATGGATCAACAGGAAATCGGCGAGTTGCGAAAGAAGCGGGTGATATAACTTTCCTTCCTCAGTGGCAGATTGCGGATGAGGCGGGGCGGGATGTCGGGCGGACTGGCGAGCGATGGCGTGCTGTCATCGGTGACGTTAATGCCTGGTCGATTAGGGTTGTTATTGGGGTGCTCCACCTCAGCCGCCAGCCGCTCCAACTCGGTAAATTCCCGATCCGCTTTTGGCAACGCCGGCCGCTCCAGCATCACTACGGAAATGTGAAGCTGTCGCGCCGCCGTCAGCTTGGCCTCGACCGCGGCGCCGCCGCTGTTCTTGACGACCAGCACGTCAATTCGGCCTTCCCGCAACAGCGCTAATTCCTGTTCCAGCGAAAAGGGACCGATAGCGCACAGCAAGGTCAGGCGCGAGGAAACGGGCGGTTCCGCAGCGAGACAGCGCACCAGCCAATGTTGTTCTGGGGGAATCGCCGCCGCATGGCGCAAGGGTTCCAAGCCGATGGTGAAAAACGGCCGGCGAAATTCCCGCAATGCCGCCATGATCCCGGCCCAATCGGCCACAAGGCGCCAATCGTCGCCAAACTCCGGTCGCCACGGCGGGCGCCGGTAGGCCCAGAGCGGAATACCGGCTGTTCGCGCCGCTTTCGCTGCATTCCGGCTGATTTGCGCCGCGTGGGGATGCGTGGCGTCGATCAGCAGTTCGATGCCGTTCTCGCCCAGGAACGCCGCCAAACCTTCCGCGCCGCCGAAACCGCCAACGCGGGTCGAACAGGGCAACTCCGGCGCTCGTCCCTTACCCGCCAAGCTATAAGTTACGGTGTGAATCGGAGCCAGCCTCCGCGCCAGTTTCACCGCCTCGCCGATGCCGCCCAGAATCAGGATGCGCATCTTTTCCCATCATTGTTCGAGAAAAGCCGAGAAATACTGCCTGATTTCATTGAGCGTATCCTCGGCGATGAGGGGAACCATGGTGGCGAAACAGTCAAGGCCCACCAGCGCGTTGATGTTCGCGTCTTCCATCGAGGCATCGCGCAGGCGTCGAACGAAGTCCCGATTCACGATCGCGGCCTCGGCATAAACTTTCGCCAACTCCCTGAGCCCGAAGTCGAAAGATTTCCCCTCGCCATGGCGCAGATATTGGGCGACCAGACACATGGAAACCATTCTGAAGACCGTCTCGGTGATCGTCGCAAAGGGAAGGTGGAACCGCACCATGGGTTTGAGAGGCTCCAGAATCGGGCAGCCGCTCGTAGGCATGATGATGCCCAGAAGTGAAGTTAAACCTTGCTGGAGCGCGGTATCCCTTGAATAAACCCGCTCCTCGGTCGTGACCACGACATGCACTTCCTCGTAGGACATGGCGTGGGCGAAGTGCTCGGCGATTTCCGCGAAGTTCAACGCCACGGGGCAGAACGGGTGATCACGCGCGTCAAGCGAACAGTTCGCGCACTGATTTTGCTTCAGGAAAGTCCAGGACGGCGGCTGGGGGGGAGGTTTCATCATGAGGCCGAGCGTCTTTCGGTCGAGGAGAACGTCGAAAGTCTTGGCGACGCCATTCCGAAAGACATACGTGTAGCTTATCTTGAGAAAATCGTTATTCATTCAACTCCCCTTTGAAAGCCGTGGTCGGCGAGAGCGCTCAAGCAAAATCGGCGTGACCGACTGGCTGCCCTTCGCGGTCGGTGGCCCACACTTCCACCGCCACCGCCGATGGCAAAATGGCGCGAGCCTGATCGCGCGCCATGACGCAAATCCGCTCGCCCAGCGGCAACTCGACCGCGCGGGCCAGCGCCAGTGCCTGCTGGCTGGTGTTGGCGGCTCGCATCGCCTGCTGCAATCCCGCATCCGCGCCCAGCGCCGCCGCTTCCACCGCCAGTAGCGCGAGATCCACGCTGGAACTGCGGCTGTGCAGATCGAGGTGTCCCGCCGCCAGCTTGCTGATCTTGCCGAAACCGCCGGCCAGGCTCAGTCGGGCAACCGGCGCGCGCCGCAAATGCTTGAGCACCGCCCCGGCGAAATCGCCCATCTCAATCAACGCCATGTCCGGCAATTGATAATGAGTCCGCATCGTGTACTCGCTGGTGGCGCCAGTACAGGCGGCGATGTGGGTGAGACCGTTGGCGCGGGCCACATCAATCGCCTGCTGGATGGAGGCGATGTAGGCGGAGCAGGAAAACGGCCGGACGATGCCGGTGGTGCCGAGAATGGACAGCCCGCCGACGATGCCCAGCCGGGAATTGAGGGTCTTTTGCGCCAGTTCCGCGCCGTTCTCGACCCCGATGGTGACCTCGAAGCCACCGCCATAACCGTGCTCGGCGGCCAGTCGCGTCAGATGTCCGATGATCATCCGGCGCGGGGTCGGATTGATGGCCGGTTCGCCCGGTGGAATCGGCAAGCCGGGCCGCGTCACCGTCCCCACGCCCGGCCCGGCATGGAAACGCACTCCCGGCGGTTCGCTCAACACCACTTGAGCGAAAATCAACGCCCCATGCGTCACGTCGGGATCGTCGCCGGCATCCTTGAGCGTCGCCGCTTCGGCGCTGGTTCCCGTCAAGCGGCAGTACTCCAACCGAAATTGCGCCCGCTGGCCGCGCGGCAGCGTGATTTCGACCTGATCCAGTTCGGTCCCAGCGAGCAGCCGACAGGCCGCCGCCATGCTGGCCGCGGTGGCGCAGGCGCCGGTGGTGTAACCGTAGCGCAGGGGATGGGGAGTTTCGGAGGTTTCGGATCGCATCACGCAAGCATAGCGGCAGGTTGGCATTCCCTGCCAGCGCGCCGCCTGTGCTAGCATCATTCGCGTCCTGTTCCAATCGTTCCACCACACTCCATCGCTTTTCAATGGAATCCACCATGTCCGCCGCCTGCCCCGCCCTGCTGCTCGCCGCCCCGGCTTCCGGCCAAGGCAAGACCACCGTCACCGCTGGCCTGGCGCGCCACCATCGCGACCAGGGCCGCAGGGTGCGGGTGTTCAAGACCGGACCGGATTTTCTCGATCCGATGATCCTGGAGCGAGCCTCGGGCCATCCAGTCTATCAACTCGATCTGTGGATGGTCGGCGAGCGGGACTGCAAAGCGCTGCTTTATCAGGCTGCCCAGGAAGCGGATCTGATCCTGATCGAAGGGGTGATGGGGCTGTTCGACGGGACGCCGTCCAGCGCCGACCTCGCCGGTCTGTTCGGAGTACCGGTGCTGGTGCTGATCAACGCCCATGCCATGGCCCAGACCTTCGGCGCTCTTGCTTACGGGCTGGCGCATTACCGGCCCGGCCTGCCTTTCGCCGGCGTGCTGGCCAACCGGGTCGCGGGGCCGGGCCACGCCGCGCTGCTGGCCGAAAGCCTGCCACCGGAGATTCATTATTACGGCTGGCTGCCGCGCGACGGTGAAATCGCCTTGCCCGACCGCCATCTTGGATTGGTGCAAGCTGCTGAAATCGCCGATCTGGAAGCCCGTCTGGACGCCGCCTCGGCGCTGATTGCCACCACCGGTCTGGCCGAATTGCCGCCGCCCGTCGCCTTCCCGGAGGTACTTGCGAAACCGCCGCCGCCCCTGCTCAAGGGCGTGCGCATCGGCATCGCCTGCGACATGGCGTTCGCCTTCCTTTACCCGGCCAATCTCGACACCTTGCGGGCCTTGGGCGCGGAACTGGCGTTCTTCTCGCCGCTAACCGATACCGAATTGCCGGCGGTGGATAGCGTTTATCTGCCCGGCGGCTATCCCGAGCTGCATCTGAGCGAACTAGCGGCCAACGCTGCCATGCGCACGGCGCTGCATCGGCATCATCAAGCCGGCAAGCCGATTTACGCCGAATGCGGCGGCCTGCTCTACGCGCTGGAATCGCTGGCCGACAAGGAGGGCAACCGCGCCCCGATGTTGGGCTTGCTACCGGGCCATGCGGCGCTGCAATCGAAACTGGCGGGGCTGGGGATGCAATCGGTGGAGCTACCGGAGGGCGAACTGCGCGGGCACACTTTTCATCATTCCCGGCTGGAAACACCGCTGCCACCGCTGGCGCACGGCCATCGCCAGCGCGACGGCAAACCGGGCGAGGCGGTCTATCGGGTCGGACGGCTGACAGCCTCGTACCTGCATCTGTATTTCGCCAGTAATCCGGAAGCGGCGGCCCGGTTGTTCCTGTCCTGAGCCGCCGCGCTCCCTATCCGTTTAAAGCCGGCATGTCCACGCACGGGTTTTAAGCTCGAATAACATCAATCGACCATGCGCATCAACATGACATTGCCGCGAGCCGTCATCTCCTCGGCCCGCTTGAGCAGGCTGGCGAAGAAATCAAGCCCACCCTCCCAGTTATTCATCATGACATCGACGCTGGCCGCCTGCGCCTGACTGGTCAGGTTCATGAAGTCCCCGAACAACTGGGTGGGATCGAATAGGTCTGATTTGGTCCGATTCATGCGAAGGTACTCCAGAATTTGTGATTTTTCCCGGCGACCGGTTTTACGCCCGACGCCATCAACAAACGATCATCCTGACCTCGAAAAACAGCGGCGATCCCGCGAAAGGAGAGACCGCAAACCGATTCTAAAGAAAAGTCTCCGCAAATACAGCTATGGAATTAAGGTTTTTGTGCATTGCAACCAAATTTAGGCAACATCGAACCGGTCGAAGGTCATGGTGAACTGGCCGCGACCGCGGGTCATGCCGCGCAGATCGGTGATGTAGCCGAGTAACCGATCCAGCGCGCAATCGCAATGGATGATGGTCATTTCGCCCAGCGTGGTCGTATCCCGGATCACCGCCCGGCGGGATTGCAAATCGCCCATCACGGTACCCACATCGCTCTCGGGCGCCACCACCTCGGTATTCATGATCGGCCGCAACACCAACCCGCCGGCCTGGGCCAGCGCCTTGCGGGTCGCCTCCGCTGCCGCCACCCGCAGCGCCTGCGGGCTGGACAGCGCGCCGAACAGTTCCACCTCCAGCACCCGCACCGCCAGATCCTGCAACGACGCGCCGGTCGCGGGGCCGCTGGCC
>JBATNZ010000003.1:0-36985 GCA_049290615.1 Candidatus Contendibacter sp. | reverse complement strand
GGCCGGACGGCGTGGTGGATGGTGTGGCTGCCATGACCCGCCCCCGTCGTTTGATCAGCTTCGACTGGGCGATGAAGCGCTTGCTGCGGAGTAAGGCTCATTTCGGGATTCTGGAAGGCTTCCTCAGCGAACTGTTGCGCGAGGATATTCAGATTCTGGAAATTCTGGAAAGCGAGAGCAACAAGGACACGGCGGTCGAGAAGCAAAACCGGGTGGATTTGAAGGCGCGCAACGCCGGGGGCGAAATCATCCTGATCGAAGTGCAATACCAGCGGCAGTTCGATTATTTACAGCGGATTCTGCACAGCACGGCGCGAACGGTGGTGGAAACCCTGGGGGAAGGCCAGCCGTATGGCGAGGTGGTGAAGGTCATTTCGGTGAGCATTCTGTATTTCGATCTCGGCCAGGGCCAGGATTATGTCTATCACGGGGCCACGCGCTTCATCGGCCTGCACCAGCACGACGAATTGCAGTTGAGCGAGGCGCAACGGGACTTGTACCGGCGGAAGGAACCACACGAGCTATTCCCGGAGTATTACCTGATCAAGGTCAACCAGTTCGACGACGTGGCCCGCGATTCGCTGGATGAATGGATTTACTTTCTCAAGCATGAGGAGGTGCCGGAGGGCTTCCGGGCGCGGGGGCTGCAACAGGCCAAGGAACAATTGGATATTCTCAAGTTGCCCGAAGCCGAGCGGCGGGCCTACGAGCGGTATCAGGATGATTTGCACCAGCAGGCCAGCATGGTCGAGTCCTCCTATGGCTGGGGGATGCATCAGGGCCGGAAACTGGGCCGCGAGGAAGGCCGCGAGGAAGGCCGTGAGGAAGGCCGTGAGGAAGGCCGTGAGGAAGGCCAGCGGCAGGAACGCTTGCGCATCGCCCGAAGCTTGCTGGACGTGATGACCGATGATCGGCTGCTGGCGGAGAAAACTGGCTTGAGCGAGGCGGAGGTGCGGGGGTTGCGGGAGGAAAGGCATTGAGGCCGCGCTGATGACCGGCGCGGGTGATGGGGGCGGTGGGTTTGAGTGATGCGAGTTCAAGGGGAAAACGATCATGACACAGGCGAGCGGTGAAAAACGGTGGTGGGGGCTGGCGGCGGTGTTGGCGCTGGGACTGGCGTTGCTGAGTGGGGTAGCGCGGGCGGAATCGTCGCCCGCCGCATGGGCGTTCGACCTGCTGGCGCGGGTGGAACAGTGGCAGTCAGCGGGACCGCTGGATTTTCTGCCAAGTCCAGATTCCCTCCCCTCGCCCCTTGGGGGAGAGGGGTTGGGGGTGAGGGGAGTGCAGGCCGGCTACGGCCACTTGCCGATGCACTTCGAGCCGAACCTCGGCCAGACCGCCGACGAAGTGAAGTTTGTGGCGCGGGGGCCGGGCTACACTCTGTTTCTGACCACCGACGAGGCGGTGCTGGCGCTGCGGCCCAGCCGCCCGGCTTCGGACCGGGCCGATCCGCGCCACCAGCGGCGGCCGTTCGATCTGGAGGCGATAGCGCACGAGGCCGCGCCCGCTGTTCCCGGCGCGGTGATTCGCACCCGGCTGGAGGGAGCGACCCGCAACCCCGCACCGCAACCGGAAGGGTTGGAGAAGCAGCCCGGTATCAGCAACTACTTCCTCGGCAACGACCCGGCTAAGTGGCGCACCCATGTCCCGCACTACCAGCGAGTGCGCTACCCGAACGTCTATCCCGGCATCGACGTGGTGTATTACGGCAATCCCCAGCGCTTGGAATACGATTTCATCGTGGCCCCCGGCGCGGACCCGGCGGCGATTCAACTGGCGATCAGCGGCGCGGAGCAGGCGACGGTCAACGCCGAGGGTGATTTGGTGTTGAAAGTGCCAGGTGGCGAATTAGTACAGCAAGCGCCAAAAATCTACCAAGTTATCGATGGCCGGCAGCAAGCGGTAGCTGGGCGCTACGTGCTGCTACCCGCCCGCCAGAACGGAGAAACCGGCATCGCGCTGGTCAGGACGGAAGAGACTCCGGCGACTGATCATATCGTCGGTTTCCAAGTAGCGAATTACGAAGTTGGCCGACCCTTGGTCATTGATCCGGCACTGGTCTATTCCACCTACTTGGGGGGGAGTGGTATTGAAAATGACGGCGGCATTCCTTATGGCCAGGGCTATGCCTTAACCGGCAGCGGCATTGCCGTGGATGGGTCAGGTAACGCCTATGTGACGGGATATACTACTTCCACCGACTTTCCCAAGAAGAACGCGAAGTATCCCAACCTGTGGGGGCCAACCGACGCCTTTGTTTTCAAGCTGAGCAGCGACGGCCAAACCGTGCTCTACTCCACCTATCTGGGTGGAAGCAGTTTTGATGGCGGCGGCGGCATTGCCGTGGATCGATCAGGCAATGCTTATGTGACCGGGGAAACCGGCTCCACCGACTTTCCCAAGAAGAACGCGAAGTATCCCAACCTGTGGGGGCCAACCGACGCCTTTGTTTTCAAGCTGAGCAGCGACGGCCAAACCGTGCTCTACTCCACCTATCTGGGTGGAAGCAGTGCTGATCAGGGCGATGGCATTGCGGTGGATGGATCAGGCAATGCTTATGTGGCTGGGACAACCCTCTCCACCGACTTTCCCAAGGTGAATGCCAAGTATCGCAACTTATGGGGGCTAAACGATGCCTTTATTTTCAAGTTGAGCAGCGATGGCCAGACGGTGCTCTACTCTACCTACTTAGGGGGGAGTGGACTTGATTTTGGCTTTGGAATTGCGGTAGATGGGTCAAGTAACGCTTATGTGACCGGATGGACCCACTCTACCGACTTTCCCAAGGTGAACGCCAAATATCCCAACTTGGGGGGGCCGAACGATGCCTTTGTTTTTAAACTGAGTCCCAATGGCCAAAAGGTTATTTATTCCACCTACTTGGGTGGGAACGATTACGATATTGGCCATAGCATTTCCGTCGATGGATCAGGCAACGCTTATGTGACCGGGCAGACTGAATCCAGCGATTTTCCCACTATAAACGCCAAGTACCCCAATTTGGGGGGACCGGCAGACGCCTTTGTCTTCAAACTGAGCAGCGACGGCCAAACGGTTCGCTACTCCACCTATCTGGGCGGATATGGTTATGATGGTGGTACTGGTGGTATCACTGTAGATGGGTCAGGTAATGCCTATGTGACGGGAATAGCTTGGGGCGCTGGTTTTCCCGCAGTGAACACCATATGCTCCGATCCATCGGTTTGTTTGGGAAATTCTGGAGATGCTTTCGTCTTAAAGCTGAGCGGCGACGGCCAAACGCTCCACTACTCGACCTATCTTGGGGGGAATGGCAGTGATGCTGGCTCTGGCATCGCGGTCGACAGGTCGGGCAACGCCTATGTGACCGGGTGGACCCAATCCAGCGACTTTCCCAAGGTGAAGGCTAACTACCCGAACCTGCGGGGTTCTCGAGATGCCTTCGTCGCCAAGATTTCAGATAGCGGTGGGGGTGGTAGCAGCGTAACTCTCACCCTCGATGTTCTCGATGGCCAGGATTTCCGATCTGGCGCCAACATTTCCACCGACCCCTACCTGTTAGGAGACTTGGGGCGAAATAAAGGAATGGTTGGCGCGGCGACCGACGGTGAAGCGCGGCTGGTACTGCGGGCGCGGACCAACCAACCCGGCTCGGTTACCTTCGGCATTCCAGCCGGTGACGGCCGGTTGATCCACTACCAAGGTACGTCCAGCGGCGGTTCGGTGACCGTGCAGACTGTGCCGGTCAACGGCAAACACATGGCCTTCGCTATCTACAAGGCTCCCGAGCAATTCCCTCGTGCGGGCCATGCGGAGGACGAAAGCGTTGTGCAGCGTCAAACCACGCTGTCGCTTAACGCATCTGGCGTTACTTCGAATCACATCCTTATCTTGAAACGCCCACCGGTGGTGTTGATTCATGGGTTGTGGGCCGATCAAACCGCTTGGTGGGATTTCGAGCCAAAGCTGAAGGAGAAAATCGAAGAACTGTATGTGTATAAATCAAACTACGACAACGCCGCCCACTTCGCTACAAATGGAAGAGTTCCAAAAGCTTTTATCTCGAATGCTATCGAGCAATATCGCAAATTGGGTTTAGCCGCAGTGCAAGCCGATGTCTTTGGGCATAGCATGGGCGGAGTGTTGGCTCGGCGGTGGGCCGCAGACCCTGCATACTACAAGATAGACAGCAGCTATCAGATAGGGGATATCAACAAGCTGATTACAATAGACTCACCTCATTACGGGTCGCCACTGGGGAACATTGCTTTTGATAATCTCTCCGCTCACCCCAAATTGGGACCGATCTCCCATAAGTTTGGCAAGCCTATCGACGAAGGGGCCATTGAGGATTTGCAAACTGATAGCGATGAGATAAAAAATCTCAATGCCACTGCTACCGATATCCCTGTCCATGCCATCGTAGGTGATTACCAGTTTTCTGGAACGAATATGCCAGATTTTCCAGGAACAATCGGCAGCAAGCTATGGTGGTGGCTGGATTTCTTTGGTGTCGACACGACCCGAGCTACCAACTTCCCGAATGGGACCGATGGGATTGTAGGCGTCAAAAGCCAGGAAGCGGGTCTACAGAACCCGCAGACCACAACCGAAAACCGTATCCATACCAACGAAAAAGATGACAATCTGAATGGTTGCTTGGAGACCGATGCGGTGGCCAACGATGCCAAGGATTTACTCAATGCCGCGCCCACTGACAGCGTATTTCACGACGGTTTTCCCACTGCTTCCCCACCTTTCCCCCAGAGTATCCCGCAGCGCAGCAAGGTCTATGCTCAGGCAATGGCGGCAGGCGGTCTGCGCATTACCACCCCAGCCGAAGGGACGGTGGTGACTCCAGGGCAGAGTGTGCAGGTCACAGTAGAACCGGATGCTGGCGTGGTTCCCGTGCGCGTAGTGTTGGGGAGCTCCGAGACGATGCAAACCTTGGACGCTGCTCCCTTCCAGTTCACGTTGATCATCCCCAATGATGTAGTGGGACCCTTTGCTATAGCCGCTGTGGGTAAAGACGCCGCCAAAAACCTCTACGATGCTGAGTTGACCTTGCAGGTACAGCCCCAGAGCGTCCTCCAAGGATTGGGGCCGGATCCTGTCGATTTCTATTTCAGCGAAATCGGCGTAACGCAATTGGTGACCGTGCAGGGTTACTACGCCGATGACGGTGTGCGCGACCTCACCGCCGCCGCCACTGGCACCACCTACCAGAGCAGCGATTCCAGTGTGGTCACGGTGGATGCCGACGGCCGGCTCACCGCCCAGAGCAACGGTACAGCCACGATCACGGCTACCCACGGCGAGGTCAGCGCCTACGTCACTGTGCGAGTGGAGGCGGAGACCGACCTTGCCATCAGCCAAACCGACGCCCCCGACCCGATCGGCGCCGATGGCCTGGTCACTTACACTCTGACTGTCCGTAATCAGGGCACGCAACGCGCCCTGGACATGCAGGTCTTCAACACCCTGCCCACCGGCGCTACCCTGGTGCAAGCCACCGGCGCCGACTGGACGTGCAGCGAAGCCGGCGGCGTGGTGAGTTGCCTCCGGGATGCCTTGGACGCCGGCGCTGCCGCTACCATCAGCCTGGAGATCAACGCCCCGCTGCCCTGTGGCGTCATCACCAACCAGGCCACGGTCAACGCCAGTACCCAGGATGGCAGCGTGGACAACAACGTCAGCCTTGTCACCACAAGTTGTCCGGTCCAGACTCAGACCTACACGCTCACCGTGACCAGCGCCGGCACGGGTAGCGGCACGGTCGGCGGCGGCGGCAACTACGCGGCGGGAGACACCGCCAACCTCACCGCCACCCCGGCGGCGGGCAGCACCTTCGCCGGCTGGAGTCCCAGCCCCTGCACCGCCAGCTTCATCATGCCGGCCAATGACCTGACCTGCACCGCCACCTTCACCGCCGTGCCCCCCACCTACCTCCTCACCGTCGCTAAAGCCGGCACCGGGTCGGGCACGGTCGTCGGCGGTGGCAACTACACGGCGGGAGCCACCGTCACCCTGATCGCTACGGCGAATGCCGGCAGCACCTTCACCGGTTGGAGTCCAAGCCCCTGCGCCGCCAGCTTCACCATGCCCGCCAACGCCCTCACCTGCACCGCCACCTTCACGCCCGGCTTGCTGCTGGCGGGCCTGGCGAGCAACGGCAGCATTTGGTACACCACCAACCTGAGCACCTGGACCCAAGTCCCCGGCGGACTCGGCCAACTGGAGGTGGGCGACCTCAACGGCGACGGAAAAGCCGATTTGGCCGGCTTGGCGAGCAACGGCAGCATTTGGTACACCACCGACCGCAGCACCTGGACCCAAATCCCCGGCGGACTCGCCCAACTGCGGGTCGGCGAACTCAACGGCGACGGGAAGGCCGATTTGGTCGGCCTGGCGAGCGACGGCAGCATTTGGTACACCACCAACCGCAGCACCTGGACCCGTATCCTCGGCGCGCTGAGTCGGATCGTGGTGGGCGACTTCGACGGCGATGGCAAGGCCGATGACCTCGCGGGGGTGGCGAGCGACGGCAGCATTTGGTACACCACCAACCTCACCTGGACCCGCATCCCCGGCGCATTGAGTCAGATCGCAGTGGGTGACTTCGACAGCGATGGCAAGGCCGATGACCTCGCGGGGGTGGCGAGCGACGGCAGCATTTGGTACACCACCAACCTCAGCACCTGGACCCGGATCCCCGGCGCGCTGAGCCGGCTGGTGGCGGGCGACTTCGGCGGTGACGGCAAGGCTGACCTAGCGGGGGTAGCCAGCGACGGCAGCATTTGGTACACCACCAACCTGAGCGCCTGGACCCGGATCCCCGGCGCGCTGAGTCGGCTGGTGGTGGGCAACTTCGGCGGCGACGGCCGGGATGATTTGGCCGGCCTGGCGAGCAATGGCACCATCTGGTACACCACCGACCGCGCGACCTGGACCAATATCCCCGGCCAGTTAAACCGGCTTGCCGGGGACGACTGACCGGACAGGTTCGCAACTTGCCCACAAACGGGTGTGGCATCACCCCGCCGGATATAGCGCTCTTATCTGACTGGTGGGATCGCCGCAGCGAACCACCCCGGCGCGGTGCGCCACCCCTCCTTGAAAAGGAGGGGAATTTCCACAACCGGAATGGTCGCGTCTGGTTTCTCAGGGAGTGAACGGTCGCTCAGGGAAATTTTGCGACATTTGAAGCCTGCGTCGTCTCGAACGGGTTCAAGAGACGCACCTTAGACGCATCAGTCGAGCCCACATGCGGAACGCCTCACCGTCCATTGGCAGAACCCGGTACGAGGCTGCGACTTGGTCAGCCCATGCCTCTATCTCGGCGGCTTTGGTTTTATCCTGTTCCCGAGTCAGTTCGATGCCGGCCTGAATTTCACCCAAGGTAACAGCCGACAAGTACAAGTCGGTTTCGGCTGTAGATTGCAGCCAAGCCACGACAGCCCCGTGCGGTCGTGGCTTACGCAATTCAGAGACGACATTCGTGTCGAGCAGATACATACGTCTTACTCCGATCTGACAACTTTCCGCCCGCGGGCGATTCGCTTTAGCGGAATCAAGCAGTCAGTCCGCCCAACATCCGACAGTAGCAGTTGTTTGAGAGAGGGACGCGCCGCTGCTTGCAGTCGTCGCCATTCCTCCACGGGCACCAGCACCGCCGCTTCGACGCCTCGTTTGCTGACTATTTGTGGTCCATCAACGATACACGCCTCAAGGAACTCGCTGAAACGGGCTTTTGCGTCCTGAACCAGCCAAGTCTTCATTGTTCACCTCAATTAAATTTCATGCCGACTACACGGCTGGCGGGGTGAGGAATAAGATGCGGAGAGCCAATTCTACCGGGAACAGGGATACCGCTGCTCCAGCCAGCCAAACACCGCGCGCAAGGCCATCGCCTCGCCACCTTCCGGCCGGCCCGGCTGGGTCTTCAGGTTCCAGGCCATCAGATCGAAATGTGCCCACGGCATCCCGGCGGGCACGAATTCCCTCAGAAACAGCGCCGCCGTGATCGCCCCGGCGTAGGACGACTCCGAGGCGTTGGCGAGATCCGCGATTTTGCTATCGAGCAGGTCTCGGTAGGGCTGATGCAACGGCAGCCGCCAGAACGGATCCTGTTCCTGCTCCGCCGCCGCCAGCAGGCCCGCAGCCAGCGTCTCATCGTTGCAGAATAGCGCTGGAACCTCGGTCCCCAGCGCCACCCGCGCCGCGCCGGTCAGCGTGGCGAAATCCAGCATCACCTCCGGTTGCTCAGCGCCAGCTTCCGCCAGCGCGTCGCAGAGAATCAACCGGCCCTCGGCGTCAGTGTTGTGAATCTCGATAGTGAGTCCCTGGCGCGAGCGGAGCACGTCGCCGGGCCGGAAGGCGTTGCCGGCGACCGCGTTGTCCACCGCCGCGACCAGCACCCGCAGCCGCAGCGGCAGGCCGTTGCTCATGATCAGCCGCGCCAGTCCCAGCGCTGTCGCCGCGCCGCCCATGTCCTTCTTCATCAGCCGCATGGCGCTGGACGGTTTCAAATCCAGCCCGCCGCTATCGAAGCAGACACCCTTGCCGACCAGCGTGACCTTGGGATGGGCCGGATTGCCCCAGCGCAAATCCAGCAGGCGCGGCGGATGCGCGCTGGCCCGCCCGACCGCGTGAATGACCGGGAAATTGCGCGCTAGTAGCTCATCGCCGACGATTTGCTCCACCGTTGCGCCAAATTCCCGCCCGAGCGTCTGGGTCGCCTCGGCCAGATGTTCCGGCATCAAGTCCTCGGCGGGGGTGTTGACCAGATCGCGCACCAGGGTGACGGCTTCGACCTGACGCCGGATGCGGTCAGCGTCGCAGGCGGGATCGAGCGCCAGCCGCGCCATCGCCCGCTTCGGCGCCTTGTAGCGGGTGAACTGGTACGCGCCCAGCGCCCAGCCCAGCGTCAGCCGTTCCCGTTGCCGGGGTTCGAGAGCCGCGTCGAGAACGTAATCGCCTTCCGGCAGGTTCGCCGGCAGACCGCCCAAGGCCCACAGATCGTCGGCGCTGGCGATACCGGCTACCACCCTCCGCAACTGGCCGTCCGGGCCGGAAACCAAATTGAAACTGCCCGGTTTCGCTTTGAAACCGGTTGCGCTCAGCCAGCGGCGCAGCGACTCATCCTGTTGCTCCAGCCAGGCGTTGAACTCGCTTTCGGCGATGGGAATGAGGGGAATGCAGCCGGGCGTTCGGCTGGGCAGCAAACCATTGTTCATCAATGCCTCTCTAATCCGAAAGGCGGCGCCGTGGCCGCCGTGAAGTGATTTTTGCCGGCAATCGGCGCAATATTCCGGCGCTTCGCCGCTAACCGATGAGATCAATCCCTTGTACCGAATTCTTGACCAGCGTTTGACCCGGCTGTTCAACGCCGATGCCCGCGCCTTGCTCAATGGCCGCCTGCTCGGTCTGGAAAAGGAAACGCTGCGGATGGCCCCGGACGGCTACATTGCCCAGACCCCGCATCCGCCCGCCCTGGGCTCGGCGCTGACCCATCCCTACATCACCACCGACTATTCCGAGGCGCTGCTGGAATTCATCACCCCGCCGCTGGCCGGTCCCGATGCGGCGTTGCGCTTCCTGCGCGAGATTCATCAGTTCGTCTACCGCCGCGTCGGCGCCGAGTTGCCATGGGCGGCGAGCATGCCCTGCATTCTGGCGGGTGAGTCCAGCATTCCCATCGCCGAATACGGTCGTTCCAATCTGGGCCGGATGAAGCATGTCTACCGGCGTGGGTTGGCCTGGCGCTACGGGCGGATCATGCAGGTGATCGCCGGGATTCACTTCAACTTCTCGCTGCCGGACGAGTTCTGGACGGCGTTCCAGGAGCAGGAGGGCGACCACCGCTCGCTCCAGGATTTCCGCTCCGAGTCCTATTTTGGCTTGATCCGCAACCTGCAACGCCACGGCTGGCTGATTTTGTATCTGTTCGGGGCCTCTCCAGCGGTGTGCAAGTCGTTCCTCGACGGTAAGGCGACCACCCTGCCCGAATTCGACGATCACACCTGCTACGGGCCTTACGCCACCTCGCTGCGGATGAGCAACGTCGGCTACACCAACCGCACCGCAAAGAAGAGCGGGGTCAACGTCTGCTACAACTCGCTGGCCGAATACATCGCCAGCCTGAGCCAGGCCGTCAATACCCCGTGGCCGCCTTACCAGCGGATCGGTGTAGTGGTGGACGGCGAATACCGCCAGCTCAACGCCAATATCCTGCAAATCGAGAACGAGTATTACGCATCGATGCGGCCCAAGCAGCCGCCGCAAGGCAACGAAAAGCCGGTTCTGGCGCTCAAGCAGCGTGGCGTGCGCTACGTCGAATTGCGCTCGGTGGACATCAATCCGCTGGAACCGCTGGGGGTCACCGCACCGCAACTGCGGTTTCTGGAAGCGTTTCTGCTGTTCTGCCTGCTGGCCGAATCGCCGCCGCTGGACGCCGAAGAACGGCAAATGATCGACGACAACCAAATGGCGGTGGCGCTGACCGGCCGCGATTCGGCGCTGGTTCTACATCGCCGACGCGATCCGACGTTGCCGCTGCGGCGCTGGGCAAATGAGATCGCGAGCGCGTTGCAGCCGATTTGCGAACTGCTGGACATGGGCGAAGACGCACGACCTTATGCGGCGGCGCTGGCCGAGCAGCGGGACATGCTGGCCGATGCCGACCGCACGCCTTCCGCCCGCATCCTGGCCGAGATGCGCGCCAGCGGTGAAAATTTCTTCGGCTACGCCCGGCGGCTGTCCGAACGGCACCGCGCCGCGCTCCAGTCCGAGCCACTGGCCGAGGAGCGGGTCCGGTTTTTCACCGAGGCGGCGGAACGGTCGCTGCGGGAACAGACGGACATCAAGGCGGCCGACGATGTTTCGTTCGAGGAATTTCTACGGCGGTATTTCGCGCAGACTTGAGCCGCTGCGATCTGGGTTAACCGTCGCGCCAACACGCAGCCATGTGTCCAGAAATCCCTCGAACCACTGATCCAGCGCCGCGTCGTGGCGGGCGTGGTAATCGCGCTGTTCGGCGGCGGATTGGGCGCCGGGCGCGGTCAGTTCCTTCGCCCCTTCCACCAGCCAGTGCTCCAGAATCGTCTGATCCACTTCCGGGTGGAACTGTACGCCAAAGGCATTGCCGCCATACCGATAAGCCTGATGCGGAAAGCGTTCGCCGGCGGCTAGCAGTTCCGCGTCGGCAGGCAACTCAAAACCTTCGTGGTGCCAGTGGTAGACGTGCAACGGGGCGTCGAACGCGGTTTGACCGGCGGCGGTCGGCTGGACCGCGAAATAGCCAATTTCCGCCAATCCCGCTGGATGTGGCTTGACCGTCGCGCCCAGCGCCCGCGCCAGCAGTTGCGCACCCAGGCAGATGCCCAGAAACGGCTGACCGGAGTCCAACGCTCGGGGAATCCAGTCCAGTTGAGCCCGGATGCCCGGTAATCTGCCGTCGTCGTTGGCGCTCATCGGCCCGCCGAACACCACCGCTCCGGCGTATCCATCCATGCCCGTCGGCAATGGCTCGCCGCTCAGCGGATAGCAAAACTCAAGCGGGTAACCGCGTTCCCGCAACTTGCGGCCGCAACGGCCGGCGCTGGCGTCGCGGGTCTGCATCACCAGCAACAGGCGCGGCGGGTCGTGCGTCATGGTTCGTTTTCCCCGTCGCTTAAGCCAACGTCCGCCCCGGTCGTCCGCCGGTAGTCCTTGAGGGTCTCGGCAATCAGGAAGGCCAGTTCCAGGCTTTGCGAGGCGTTCAGGCGCGGATCGCAGAGGGTGTGATAGCGGTCGGCCAAGCCCTGCTCGGTGATCGCCTGGGCGCCGCCCAGACATTCGGTGACATCCTGGCCGGTCAGTTCGAAATGCACCCCGCCTGGAATGCTGCCCTCGACGCGGTGGATAGCGAAGAATTGCCGTACTTCGTCGAGGATGCGGGCGAACGGGCGGGTCTTGTAGCCGGTGCTGGTTTCCAGCGTGTTACCGTGCATCGGATCGCAGGACCAGACCACACACCGACCTTCGCGTTGCACCGCCCGAATCAGCGGCGGCAACGCGACCGCGATCTGGTCCGCCCCCATGCGGCTGATCAGGGTCAGCCGGCCGGGCTGGTCGTCGGGATTCAACGCATCCAGCAACCGCAACAGGGTATCGGGTTCGGCGGTCGGTCCCAGCTTGAGGCCGATGGGATTGGCGATGCCGCGCATGAATTCGACGTGCGCGCCGTCCAGTTGCCGGGTGCGCTCGCCGATCCAGAGGAAATGCGCCGAGCCGTCGTACCACTCGCTGGTCCGCGGCTCGCGCCGAGTCAGCGCCTGCTCGTAGCCCAGCAACAGTGCTTCGTGCGAGGTGTAGAACCGCACCTGCCGCACTTGCGGGTCGGCGACCGCGTCCAGCCCGCAGGCGCGCATGAACCCCAGCGTTTCGCTGATGCGGTTGGCCAGATCGCGGTAGCGCGCGCCTTGCGGGCTGGCGCGCAGGAAATCCAGATTCCACTGCTGGACCCGGTGCAGATCGGCGAAACCACCTTGCGCCAGCGCCCGCAGCAGGTTCAGGGTCGCCGCCGACTGCGAATAGGCGCGTAATTGCCGGCGCGGGTCGGGCCGGCGGGCCTCGGCGGTAAAGTCGAGATCGTTGACGATGTCGCCCCGGTAGCTGGGCAGGGTCGCGTCGGCGCGGGTTTCGGTCGAGGAACTGCGCGGCTTGGCGAACTGGCCGGCCATCCGCCCGACCTTGACCACCGGACAGGCGGCGGCGAAGGTCAGAATGACCGCCATTTGCAACAGCACCCGGAAGGTGTCGGTGATGACGCGCTCGCTGAAATCGGCGAAGCTCTCGGCGCAGTCGCCGCCTTGCAGCAGGAACGCCCGGCCGGCGGCGACCTCGGCCAGTTGCTGGCGCAAGGTGCGAATTTCGCCGGCAAACACCAGGGGCGGCGAGGTAGCCAGCCGTTCCTCGACCCCGGCCAGCGTCGGAATGTCGTCGTAAATCGGCAGTTGCGCCGCCGGGCGCTGCCGCCAGCTTTCCGGGGTCCAGGGAGCTTGGGGGTGTGGCGTGGGTTGGGACATCGGGGTATCCGAAAGTTGCGTAGGATTCCGCTTCAGCAAGGCTGGCTCAAACGTAGAATAACCGAATTGGATCCACCATGACCCCCGCCGATTTCATCGCTACATGGCGCGACAACCCGTTGATCGAGCAGGCCGGCGCGCAGCCGTTTTCCTCGTGAGATCACGGTGGCGCCGCTCGATGGGTAACGATCCACCGCGGATCGGTTTGGCGGCGACGCTTAAGATTGCCGGACGAAATCAAGGTAAGATGCCTGGATAGGGACAGGAATTTAACGCCACCCCGGTTTCAAGGTCACCCAATTTTCGCCGTGGATTCGATATGACCGGCTCTCTTACCGCGCAAATGGACTACATCTTTTTCCTTTGCGGACTGAGTTTTGTGTTGCTGGCGGTGATGGTCTATACCCTGGGCCGCCGGACCAGCGATGGAATGCCGTGGCGGTGGTTGGCGGGGTTCGGCCTGTTGCACGGCGTCAACGAATGGCTGGATCTGCTGGCGCTGTCTTTGGGAGACGATCCGCGCTTCATCATCATCCGGCTGGTCCTGATGGCCGAGTCATTTGTCTGCCTGCTGGAATTCGGCCGGAGCGCGACCGCTTGCCTGGGTCGGTGGAGTCCGGGGCGCTGGTGGGCGTTGCCGCTGCTGGCGCTGGCGCTGCTGGGCGGCCTGGCCGGAGCGCCGGGGCTGGACGCCGGGATTCGCTATGCCCTGGGTCTCACCGGTAGCCTCTGGTCGGCTTGGGCGCTGTGGCGCTATCGGGACCGGCCGGGCTTCGGCCGCCAACCGCTCGCCGTCGCCGCCGTGGCCATGGCGCTTTATGCCCTTGCTACGGGTCTCATCGCGCCGAAGGCGCCGTTTTTCCCGGCGTCGGTACTCAACCAGGAAGCGTTTCAGGAATTCGCCGGCTTGCCCATCCAGCTTTTGCAAGGGGGGCTGGCGGCCATGATGGCGCTGGCGTTCTGGCGCTTCACCGAGGCCGAGCCCCGACGGGCGACCATCGAACCGGTGCGCGGGCTGCACGACAGGCTGGTGTTGCCGGCGCTGATCCTGATCCTAATCGCCGGCTGGGCGGCGACCGAACAGGTAGGACGCGCCGTCTGGCGGGAACAGGCCGATCATCTGCTGAGCCTGGCCTGCGCCGGCATCGCCGCCGTCGACGAGCGGCAGGTGGAGCGACTGGCGGGTGCGGAATCCGATCTGGAGAGTCCTGATTACCTGCGCCTGAAGGAACAACTCACCCGGTTGCGGGCCGCCGCTGCGGACGTCCGTTATTATTACCTCATGCGCCGGGTCGGTGGGGCGGTCGTCTTTCTGGTGGATTCCGAGCCGCCGGGTTCGCCGGACGAGTCGCTGCCTGGACAGGTGTATGAAGAAAGCACGCCGCTGCTGCTCGGTGTGTTCGACCGGGGCGGCTTTGCCATCGATGGCCCGGCGACCGACCGCTGGGGAACCTGGTTTAGCGGTCTGGCGCCGCTGGTGGACGAAGCGGGGCGGACGATCACCGTACTCGGGGTGGATATCGCCGCCGGGCGCTGGTTGGAGCTGATCGCCCGGACGCGCCTGGCGCCGATCTTGATCACCCTGCTGCTATCGGTTCTGCTGCTGTTCCTGTTTGGGGCGTGGCGCCGCGACCGCGCGGCGCTGGAAGCCTTGCGGGAGCGGGAGCAGCGACTCGGCAAGATTGCCTCCCAGGTTCCCGGCGTGTTGTATCAGCTCAAAATGCTTCCTGACGGGCGCATGTGCTTCCCTTACATAAGCGAGGGAATTCGCTGGATTTTTCGGCTGGAATCCGAGGCGGTTTGTGACGATGCCGGCGCGGTGTTCGCCATTGGCCACCCCGATGATCGGGAGCGGGTGAAAGAGTCCCTGGCCGAATCCGCGCGAACTCTCCACCAATGGAAGTGCGAATACCGGGTGCTTTTTACCGACGGGACCGTGGAATGGCGCTACGGCAACGCGGCGCCCCAGCGCGAACCGGACGGCGGCGTGCTCTGGCACGGGTTTATCACCGACATCACCGAGCAGAAGCAGAACGAGGCGGTCCTGAACCGGGCCAGGGCAGCGGCGGAGGCGGCTAACCAGGCCAAGAGCGAATTTCTGGCCAACATGAGCCACGAGATTCGCACCCCGATGAACGGCGTGATCGGCATGACCGGGTTGCTGCTGGATTCGGATCTGAGCACCGAACAGCGCCAGTACGCCGAGATCGTGCGATCCAGCGGCGAGGCGCTGCTGGCGATCATCAACGAGATTCTGGATTTCTCCAAGATCGAGGCGGGCAAGCTGGAACTGGAGACGCTGGATTTCGACCTGCGGGCGACCCTGGAGGACACAGTCGAGATGCTGGCGGTCCGGGCATGGGAAAAAAATCTGGAGCTGAACTGTCTGATCGATCCGGCGGTGCCCTCTCTGTTACGCGGCGATCCGGGCCGGCTGCGGCAGATTCTGGTGAACCTGGTCGGCAACGCGGTGAAGTTCACCCACCGAGGCGAGGTTGTCATCCGGGTGAATCTGCTGGAGGAGGACGCCGACCACGCCACCCTGTCCTTCACGGTCCGCGATACCGGCATCGGGATTCCCCCGGATCGGCTGGGGGCGCTGTTCGCGCCCTTCGTCCAGGCGGACGGCTCGACCACCCGCCAATACGGCGGGACCGGTCTTGGTCTGGCGATCGCCAAGCAACTGGTCGAGTTGATGGGCGGCCGGATCGGGGTGGACAGCGTGGTGGGGCAGGGCTCCACGTTCTGGTTCACGGTGGCATTCGGCAAGCAGGCCGACAATCAGCCGATCCCGGAGGAAGAATGGGCCGATCTGGAGGGGATGAAGGTGCTGGTGGTGGACGACCACGACACCAACCGCCTGCTGGTAACCGCCCTGCTGAATTCCTGGCGCTGTCGCTTCGCGGAAGCCGCCGACGCCGACGAGGCGCTGGTCAAGCTGCGGGAGGCGGCGCTGGCGGGCGATCCCTTCCAGGTCGCGCTGCTCGACATGCAGATGCTGGACGTGGATGGCGCCGAACTGGGCCGGCGCATCAAGACCCGTCCGGAAGTCAGCGAGACGCCGCTGGTCATGATGACGTCGGTGGGCCGGCGCGGCGACGCGGCCTGGCTACAGCAGATCGGCTTTGCCGGCTATTTCACCAAGCCGGTGCGCCAGAGCCATTTGTACGATTGCCTGGCGATGATCCGGGGTCGGATGACCCGGGTCCGGGAACTGGCGGTGGACCGGATGATCACCCAGCACCTGGTGGGCGAGGCGGCCCGGCGGCGGGTCCGCATCCTGCTGGCCGAGGACAACGCGATCAACCAGCGGGTGGCGTTGGCCATGCTGAAAAAGCTGGGGTACCGGGCCGATGCCGTAGCCGATGGCTTGGAAGCTCTCACCGCCCTGCGGGATGTTCCCTACGACCTGGTGTTGATGGACTGTCAGATGCCCGAACTGGATGGGTACGAGGCGACGCGGCGGATTCGCGCCCCGGAATCCGGGGTGCTGCGGCCGACCGTGCCCATCATCGCCATGACGGCCAACGCCATGAAGGGCGACCGGGAGAAATGTCTCGAAGCGGGTATGGATGACTACATCACCAAGCCGGTGCGGCCCAAGGAGTTGGCGGAGGCGCTCGAACGCTGGCTCGCCGGCGGTGCGAAACCGGCCCGGTAGGCTGCTCCGTCAGCGTACTCAGGGCTCGAGTCGCAGCCGGCGCCGGGCCGGGCCGGGTAGCAAGGGCAGCGGCTCGCCCTTGGCCCAGGCGTCGTGGCCGGCCCGGTAAAAGGGCGACAGCGGATGGCCGCTTTGCCCGCCGGGCAGGTGCAGGATGCCCACCGCTTCCCGTCCCGGCGCGACCACCAGCCGCTCGGACGCGCCGCTGCCAAGGGTCTGGATGCGTGGCATGTACAGGTCGCCCGGCAGGGCTTGCGCGGGCAGATCGAGCCAGTCGTCGAGCCAGGGCAGGATGCGGCTGAATGGATGCCGGATCCGAATCTGGTTGTAATCGCCCCAGGTGTGCGCCGCCAGCAGCCGGCCATCGGCGTTCAGTTCCGCCAGCGTCGCATCCGCCGCATCCCGCAGCAACGCCGACCAGTCGGGATAGCGCGGGTCGAGCAGATGTGGCGGTTGCTGGGAGATCAACCGCCAAAGCGGACCTTCGCTTTGCCGGAACAAGCCGTAATCGAAACGCGGATCGGTTTGCCGGCAGGCGGCGGTCAGCGGTGCGAACGCCCGATCCTGGACCGCGAGGCGAAAGGTGCGCACCGCCCGATAGCCGACTGAATCCACCGCCGCCCGTCCGCCCCAGTCGGCGACGTAACGCCGCAGCTCGTCCCGTCGTGGGTCGGCTCGCACGGCTTCCGGGGCCAGCGTCGCCAGCAACAGCTCGCGCCAGCGTTCCAGAAACAGCGCGCGGTCGTCGAGTTGCAGGGCCAGGAAATCGCTTTCGCCGAACTGGTTCCGCTCCAGCAACCCATCCCGGATTTGCCGGGCGCGAGCGCCGAGCGCGTAACCACCATCGCCCATAAGGTCCAGCCATGCGCCGGTTACCACCCGGCCGTTGGCGGTCCATAACCGGCCGCTGGGTGGATCGACGATGCGCGGATACTCGGCCGGATCCAGCCAGCCGGACCAGCCACGCCGTCCATCGGCCCAGGAGGACGGCAAGCGACCATCGTGGCCGAAACGGCGTGGAATCGGGCCGGAGAGAGTCCAGGCGATGCGGCCGTCGGCGCCGGCCAGCAGGACGTTCTGCGCCGGTGCCCCGGCCCGGTTGACGATTTCGAGGGCGGCGTCCACCGTATCGGCCCCTTCCAGCGCCAGCAGGCCCAGGTTGGCCGCCCGCGCATCGTGCGCCACCCAGCGCAGCGCCCGTTGCCGGCCTTGGTGATCGCGGTCCACTACCGGTCCCCAGACGGTTTCCAGAATCTCCAAGGTCTCGGCAGGCCCATCCTTGACAGCGAGCGTTTCCCGTGTCTGGGTGAAGGGACGCGGTCCGTCGGGCGTCTGGTAGGTCTCCTTGGCTACTCCCGGTTCCAGAACCACCAGATCGGCCCAGTCTCCTTCGCTGTTGGTATAGCCCCAGGCGATGTGGCCATTGCCGCCGGCGACGATGGCCGGCGTTCCCGGCAGGGTGACTCCGGCAATCCGCCGCTCGCGGCCTCGCTCATCGGGGTAGATCAAGGTAGCCCGATACCAGATATTGGGCAGGCGCAGCGCCAGATGCATGTCGTTGGCCAGCAGCGCGCCGCCGTGCGCGGTCAGCCGGCCGGCGACCGCCCAGTTGTTGCTGCCGCTGAGCGTTTCGGAGAATTGGGTTGAAAATTCGGCCCTCACCCCCAGCCCCTCTCCCGCCAGCGGGCGAGGGGAGTGATGACGGCGCAGGTCGAAAACATCGGGACCGGGGGGCGGTGGCGATGGGAAAGGCTCGCCCTGCAGCGGCGCATCCCACTCGGTTCCGACAGGATCGAGGAACGCGGCGAGCGCCGGTGGCAGCGTGTCGCGCAGCACTCCGCGCGCCGACTCGCGCAGCCATTGCTGGCCCTGAAGATCCAGATACATGGCGTACACCACCAGCGGGGTATCCTCAGGCCGCCAGGGTTCGGGCGCGACCCGCAGCAGCAGGTACTCGAACGGTGGGGCAGCCAGCGCGGCCAGACCGGCGTTGACCCCGGCGGTGTAGGCTGCGATCAGCGCTCGATCTTCCGCCGCCGTCGTCGTCAGTATCTGGTGGGCACGGTGGCGGAAGCGGTGCAAACGGTTGGCGCGATCCAGATCCAGCGCCGCCGAACCGATCAGAGCCGCCAGTTCGCCCGCCGCCGCGCGCCGCAGCAGATCCATCTGAAAAAACCGTTCCTGAGCGTGAACGAAGCCGGTGACGCGGGCCAGATCCAGCCGGTTTTCGCCACGGATCGTCGGGATGCCCAGTGCGTCGCGCTCGACGGTGACCGGCGCGCTCAGCCCGACCAGCGTCGCCGCGCCATCCAGTTGCGCCAGGCTGCCGTGCAACTGGAGGTACAACCAGAGGGCGCCCCCGGTCAGCAGCGCCAGCAGACCACCGCCGGCCAACAGCGCCCAGCGCCGCCAACCGCGGGGGAATCGGAACGGGTTAGCGAACAGCTTCGCCTCCTGCCTGTTATCGTGCGATGTCAAGCCGCTCACTAGCGGCCCATGTTATAATTCCCACACTTGCGCGGGCTGAATTCGCGCGGGTTTCCACTCCTCAACAATAACTCCGAGGGAACCATCATGACTGATCACGCCCCTGACAATAACCGCCGTCGCTTCATCAAACTGACCGCTGTTGGCCTGGTCGCCGCACCGTTCGCTAACGCGCTACTGAGTGGTACCGTCCGCGCGGCAGATCCGATCAGCGAGACCGACCCGCAGGCGACGGCGCTAGGCTATAAGGCCGACGCCACCAAGGCTGAGAAGCGCACTGACGCCACGGCGCTGTGCAGCAACTGCAACTTCTACTCGGGCAAGGCCGGTGAAGCCAGCGGTCCCTGCGTCCTGTTCCAGGGCAAGCTGGTCGCCGCCAACGGTTGGTGTACCGCTTGGGCCAAGAAACTGGCCTGAACCAGTCTGGTAGGAGCGAGTCTTGCTCGCGATTTTGGCGGGCAAGCGCGCTCCCGCGATCTGGGCGCTCCACCAAGCGCCTATCGCGGCCAAGGCCGCTCCTACTTCCCCCGTTTGCGGTCCAGCCGCCAGACCAGATCCTCGATAATCTTGCGGTATAGATCCTCCTTGAGCACCGCGTCCTCGATGCCTTGATCGATGTTGGGATTGTCGTTGATTTCGATGACTACCACGCCCTTGGCGGTCTGCTTCAAATCCACCCCGTAGAAACCGTTGCCGATCAGGCCGGCGGCCTTGAGCGCGGTTTTAACCACGATTTCCGGCGCATCCTCGACCCGGAAGGTCTTGGAGTCGCCCGCGCGGACGCCGCGCTCCTGCCCCGGTTCGTGGTTGTAAATCTGCCAGTGTTCCTTGGACATGAAATATTGGCAGACGAACAGCGGCGTCTTGTTGAGAATCCCCACCCGCCAGTCGAATTCGGTGTAGAGAAACTCCTGCGCCAACACCAGATCGGATGATTTGAACAGCTTGCCAGCGCTATCCAGCAGTTCGGCGCGGTCGTCGACCTTGAATACCCCTCGCGAGAACGAGCCATCGGGAATCTTCAGCACGATGGGATAGGGGATCTCGCTGTCCACCCGCTCCAGGTTGTCGCGGCGAACGATGACGGTTTTGGGGGTGCGGATGCGGTGGGTACGCAGCATTTCGTCCAGATACACCTTGTTGGTGCATTTGAGAATCGAATCCGGATCGTCGATCACCACCATGCCCTCGCTTTCCGCCTTCTTGGCGAACTGGTAGGTATAGTGGTCGATGCCGGTGGTTTCGCGGATAAACAGGGCGTCGAATTCGGCCAGCCGCCCGTAGTCCTTCTTCTCGATCAACTCGACGTTGACCCCGCACTCACGCCCGGTTTTGATGAACTGTTGCAGTGCCCTGGGGTTTGAAGGCGGCAGGCTTTCCTTGGGATTGTGCAGGATCGCCAGATCGTAGCGATAGTTGCTGCGCGCGCGCGGTTGCCGCCAGCGCCGGCTGAGGTAAGTCGTCAGCGCGCCCATGAACATCTCTTCCTGCGCGGCCGACAGCGAATGCAAATGCAGGGCTTTGATGGTGGCGATGCGCCATTTGCCTTGCAAGCGGAATTCCACCCGCAGCAACGGCGAACGGAAGGCGTCGAATAGTTGCCGGGCCAGTTCCTGTAATTCCTTGGCCACGCACTGGCCAAAACAGATGTCCAGTTCGAAGGCGGTGGCGGTGAAACCGGGCCGGGGCTTGCCCAGCACCTGCTGGATATGGTCGTCCATGTCCTCGATGTCCAGGCTGTAGATGGACTTGCGGCTGAGGTCGTTGAGGGTGCGCACGCTGGGGATAACCCGATGGCGGCGGGCCTCGGCCAGCAGCGAGCAGTAGTAGCCGACGCTGAGGTAGCGGTAGCTGCGACAGAGGTTCAGCACCCGCAGATTGCGGCCGGTGGAGGAGTATTCGGGCTTGGCCAGATAGTCCTTGGCGGCGACGACGGGCAGGTTGGGAAAGTTTGCTTTCCAGTCGGTGGGGTTTTCCACCAGGATGATGTGATCGGCCATCGGTTGGACTCGGTGCTCCTGACACCGTGGAGATACGGTTAAGACAGTGATGGCGCCGCCAGTTCCGACCGGCGGTTGGAACGGTAAAGAATCAGCACGGCTTTTTGCCCGGCCTTGCCGTAGCGGGCCATGCGCTGGAATTCCCGGTGCGGGATCGGCATGTTGACGGAGTCGGCGACGGTTTCGCCTTCCGCGGTATCGACCAAGGGATCGTGAACGTAGATGTAATGGTCGTCGACGCCGGTGACCACCACCCAGTGGGGGAAGCGTTCGCCATAGATGCGGTAGGAACTGATCAACACCAGGGGAACGCCACCGGCCTCGAACTTGCGCCGCAGTTCGTCCACGCCCAGGCTGCCACGATGCAGGGTGACCGGCAGGTGGCGCAGTTCCTCGATCCAGTCCTCCTGCACCAACCGCATGACCTCCTTCTTTTCCAGGCTGCGCACCGAGTCCACCAGGAACACCCCATCTTCGTTGACATGGATCTCCATGTCGAAGCCGCGCCGGTAGGCCGACAGCGCCAGCCCATAGGGGCCGCAGCCACCGTGGCCGGAGGTCATGAAAATGGTGGTGGCCTCGCGCCACAGCCGTAGTTCCAGCGTGCGGTTCAGTTCGAGAGTCGGGTCCAACGCCTTCATCGCCATCATCAGCGCCGCTGGGCCGCAGGTGAAGTCGAGCGTCTGCTGGTAGTAGGGCACCTTGACCAGATCGGCCCGCAGATGGGGGACCAGCCGCTTTTCGAAGCGCAGGGCGTCCATGTGGTCTTCGTAATAGTCCAGCACTTCCTTGAACTGGCGGTAGCCATGGCGGCGGAACAGGCCCAGCGAGGCGGGATTGTCGCGGCGGACCTCCAGCCGCATGGATACGCAGTCGCGTTCCAGCGCCGCCGCCTCGGCCGCTTCCAGCAGCCGGTCGCCGAGTTTGCGCCGGGCAAAATCGGGGTGGACCGCGATGGAGTAGAGTCGGGCCATCGACGTTCCTTGCGAGAACAACAGCAGCACGTAGCCGTGGATTCGTCCGGCATCCTCGTCCACCAGGGTGGTGGCGTGGCCGCGACTCAGCAAGTGGCGGAAGCTGCGACGGGACAGGCGGTCGGTACTAAAGCACTGCTTTTCGATGGCCAGCAGGGCCGGAAGATCATCCAGGGTGGCAAGACGCGGCATGGTGAGTCGAAGGGATCCAGAACGGGTGGAGTCATTGCATGAAGGGAGCGCGGGGGAACGGCTCGGAGACAGCAGCCAAGGCAAGCGCGGGGTACCTACCGACAATTGTTGCTATTATCGCGCAGCGCCAACCGTTATCGCCAGCGAAAACCTCATGCCGACACTTTCATCCCGCTTGTTGGACCGGATTCGTCAATTGATCGCGACACCTTCGGTGAGCAGCGTGTCGCCGCAGTTCGACCAGAGCAACCAGCCGGTGATCGACCTGCTGGCCGGTTGGCTGGAGGATGCCGGCTTCGTGGCGCGGATCGAACCGCTGCCGGAACGGCCGGACAAGGCCAACCTGATCGCCACCCTGGGCGGCGGACCGGGTGGGCTGGTGCTGGCCGGGCATACCGATACCGTGCCGTTCGACGCCGGCCGCTGGCGCTTCGATCCCTTTGGCGGGATGGTCGCGGACGGGCGAATCTACGGCCTGGGCGCGGCCGACATGAAGTCGTTTCTGGCGCTGGCGCTGGAAGCGGCGCGGGAATTCCAGCCGGGCGATTTGCGCCAGCCGCTGGTGATTCTGGCCACGGCGGATGAGGAGAGCGGCATGGACGGCGCGCGGGCGCTGGCGGCGGCCGGCCAACCGCTGGGGCGTCATGCGCTGATCGGCGAGCCGACCGGGTTGAAGCCGGTGCGGATGCACAAGGGTATCCTGATGGAGGCGATCCGGCTGGAGGGCCGTTCGGGTCATTCCAGCAATCCGGCGCTGGGGGTGAGCGCGCTGGAGGGGATGTATCAAGTGATGGGCGAGTTGCTGCGCTGGCGGGTGGAGTTGCAGGCGCGCTATCGCAATCCGCTGTTCGAGGTGGACGTACCGACACTCAATCTGGGGCACATCCACGGCGGCGACAATCCCAACCGCATCTGCGCCGACTGCGAGTTGTACATCGACATCCGGCCGTTGCCGGGGATGACGCTGGCCGACTTGCGCGGCGAGTTGCACGGCCGGCTGAAGCGGCTGCTGGCCGACGGCGAACTGAAGCTGAATTTCACGCCGTTGTTCGAGGGCATCGAAGCGATGGAGACGCCGGCGGCGGCGGCCATCGTCCGGGCGACCGAGGAACTGACTGGAGCGTCGGCGGGCGCGGTGGGCTTCGGCACCGAAGGGCCGTATTTGAATGCGCTCGGCATGGAGACGGTGATTCTGGGTCCCGGTAGCGTCGAGTGCGCCCACCAGCCCGACGAGTTCCTGCCGCTGGCGATGATCGAGCCGACGCTGGCGCTGTTGCGGAAGCTGATCGGGCGGTTCTGCGTCGAACCCGCATGAACAATCTTCCCCTGATTCTCGGCGCGCTGGGGCCGATTTTCACGCTGATTCTGCTGGGTCTCGGCCTGCGGCGATCCGGGTTTCCCGGTGACGGCTTCTGGCCGGCGGCCGAGCGCCTGACCTACTTCATCCTGTTTCCAGCGCTGCTGGTGCATCGCTTGGCGTTGGCGCGGCTGGGCGATTACGCGGTCGGGCCGGTGGCGGTGGTCGTCGTGGCGATGTTGCTGGGGATGACGGCGCTGGCCTACGCGCTGCGGCCCTGGCTGAAGGTGGACGGGCCGGCGTTCACTTCGGTGTATCAGGGCGTGATCCGCTTCAATACCTACGTTGGGCTGGCGGTGGCGCTGGCGGTGTTGCCGCCGGCGGGCGGCGCGGTGGCGGCGCTGGTGATGGCGATCATGATTCCGCTGATCAACGTGCTGTGCGTGCTGGTATTGACGGTTCATGCCGGCGGTTCGGCCACCGTGGCCGGCGTGACGCGCGGGCTGATCAGCAATCCACTGATTCTGGGCTGTCTGACCGGGATCGGACTGAACCTGAGCGGAATCGGCCTGCCGTGGGGTTCGGCGGCGGTGCTGGAGATTCTGGCGCGGGCTGCGTTGCCGCTGGGACTGTTGGCGGTGGGCGCCGGACTGCGGTTGGAAGGCTTGCGCCGGCCGGGGTTGCTGGCGGTGGCCTGCGGGCTGAAACTACTGGCGTTGCCGGCGCTGGCGGCCGGGCTGTGCGGGCTGATCCAACCGGGGCGGCTGGAAACGGCGGTGCTGGTGACCTTCGCGGCGCTGCCGGGGGCGTCCACCGCCTATATTCTGGCGCGGCAACTGGGCGGCGATGCATCGCTGATCGCGGCGATCGTCACGGTGGAAACGGCAGCGGCGCTGGCGACCCTGCCGGCGGTGCTGGTGTGGGTGGTGTGAGGGAGCGGCCTCGCCGGATGGGTCCAAATCGCAACGAGGGATGCGCGAGGATGCCGCCGCGTTCAGGACGGCGCGGCGAACTCGACCGACCGCACCGCGCGGGCCAGCTTGTCGAGGACGCCGTTGACGTAGCGGTGGCCCTGCTCGGCGCCGAACATCTTGGCCAGTTCCACCGCTTCGTTGATCACGATCCGATAGGCAAGGTCCGGATGCTGCATCAACTCGTAGCCGCCGATGCGCAAAATAGCGCGTTCCACCGGGTCCACCTGCGCCAACGGCCGATCCAGGAACGGCTCCAGCGCGGTGTCGATTTGCGCCGCTCGCGCCGGAATCTGCTGCACCAGTTCCCAGAAGTAGTCGGGGTCGGCCTTACGCAAATCCTCGTCGGCCAGAAACTGCGCCGCGATCCGGCTGGGGTCCTGTCCGGTGATCTGCCACTCGTATAATGCCTGCGCGGCGCAGCGCCGCGCCCAACTGCGCTTGCCCGGCTGAGGTTTACGAATTGGACCAGCCACGGCTCACGCTTCCAGCCGGCGCAGCAGGCTGACCATTTCCAGCACCGACATTGCTGCCTCGGCGCCTTTATTGCCGGCCTTGGTTCCCGCCCGTTCCACCGCCTGGTCGATGGTGTCCACGGTCAGCACGCCGAAGCCGATCGGAATGTGGTGTTCCAGCGCAACGCTGGCCAGCCCCTTGACGCATTCGCCGGCAACGTATTCGAAATGCGGGGTGCCGCCGCGAATCACCGCGCCCAGGGCGACGATGCCGTCGTAGCGCTCGCTGGCGGCCAGCCGCTGCGCGGCCAGCGGCAGCTCGAAAGAACCGGGCGTCCAGATCAGATCGATGCTGGTCTCGGGAACGCCGTGCCGGCGCAAGGCGTCCACCGCGCCGTTGATCAGGCTCTGCACGATGAAGCTGTTGAAGCGCGCCGCCACCAGGGCGAAGCGGGCGTCCTGGGGCGGGGTGAAATCGCCTTCGATGGTGGTGATGTGGTGCATGGAAGATTCCGCGACGGGTGGGGAGAAGGGAGGTTCAGGAAACATATTCCACGATTTCCAGATTGAAGCCGGACAGGCCAGTGAGGCGTTTGGGGGCGCCCAGCACTCGCATGCGCCGGACGCCGATGTCGAGCAGGATTTGGGCGCCGATGCCGTAGGTACGCAATTCGGCGCTTTGGTCGGCGGCGCGTGGCGTCTCGGTCGAGCCGAACTGGTAGCTGCGCATCCGCCGGATCAGCGTCGCCGGGTCCTCGGGCCGGCTCAGGAACACCAGTACGCCGGCCGGTTCCCGCGCCACCCGCCGCAAGGCGTCGCGCAGCGGCCAACCACTGTCGGGAAGCTGGAGAGTGAGCAGGTCGCTGAGCAGATGCTGGACGTGAACCCGCACCATGACCGGCTCGTTGGGATGGATCTCGCCCTTGACCAGCGCGAAATGCACCTGCCGACCGACCACGTCCTGATAGCTCAGCACCCGGAATGGGCCGAACTCGGTGGTCATCACGGCATCGGCAACCCGTTCGACCGATTTTTCGTTCTGCATCCGGTAGCGGATCAAGTCGGCAATCGTGCCGATTTTGACGCTGTGCCGCTCGGCGAACACTTCCAGATCGGGCCGCCGCGCCATGCCGCCGTCGTCGTTGAGGATTTCGACGATGACCGCCGCCGGTTCCAGACCGGCCAGCCGGGTCAGGTCGCAGCCGGCCTCGGTGTGGCCGGCGCGGGTCAGTACGCCGCCGGGCTGGGCCATCAGCGGGAAGATGTGACCGGGCTGTACCAGATCCTCGGGCCGGGCGTCGGGCCGGACGGCGGTGCGGACGGTGTGGGCGCGGTCGTAGGCGGAAATGCCGGTGGTGACGCCCTGGGCGGCTTCGACGGAGACGGTGAAGTTGGTGGAGTAGGGGGTGGCGTTATCCTGCACCATCAGCGGCAGGCGCAACTGCTGGCAGCGCTCCCGGGTCAGCGTGAGGCAGATCAGGCCGCGCCCGTAGCGGGCCATGAAATTGATGTCCTCCGGGCGCACCAGCGAGGCGGCCATCAGCAGGTCGCCTTCGTTTTCCCGCTCCTCGTCGTCCATGATGATGACCATCTTGCCTTGCCGCAGATCGGCGAGGATTTCGTCAACGGTATTGAGCGCCATCGTTTATTTCCAGAATCCGTGTTCGCGCAGTAATGCCTCGGTTAAACCGCCGCCGCCGGGTTGCGCGGCGCGCTCGCCCAGCAGCAGCCGCTCCAGATAGCGGGCGATCAAGTCGACCTCCAGATTGACCCGCCGGCCGACCTTGCAGTCGGCGAGGGTGGTTTCGGCCAGGGTATGCGGAACGATGTTGAGTTCGAACGCCGCGCCGTCCACCCGGTTGACGGTGAGGCTGACCCCATCCACGCAGATCGAGCCTTTTTCGGCGATGTAGCGGGCTAGTTCATCCGGCGCTTGAATCCGCAGCCGCCAGGAACGGCCGTCCGGCTGCCAGACGGTGACCGCGCCGATGCCGTCTACGTGGCCGCTGACCAGATGGCCGCCGAGCCGGGTGGTCGGGGTCAACGCCTTTTCCAGATTGACCTTCATGCCGGGTTTGGCCTCGCCGAGGATGGTGCGTTCCAGCGTTTCGCGCGAGGCGTCGGCCCAGAAGCCGTCGCCGGGCAGTTCGACGGCGGTCAGGCAGATGCCGCTGACGGCGATGCTGTCGCCGAGCTGTACGTCGATCAGGTCCAGTTTGCCGGTGGCGATGCGCAGCCGGACATCACCGCCGCGCGGCTGAAGCGCGACGATGGTTCCGACGGCGGTAATGATTCCGGTGAACATGGCGGGGTTCTCGAAAGAGCGGGGCGGGGAATGTGAAGGATTAAACGTGACTTCGAAGCGGTGAGTTAATAAACTTCGTCGTCTGCTGATAAGTTCAGGATGCTTTCTTTTCCACTTTTTAAAGTCCTTATCAATGGCTCATCCCAGATAATCTCAACCATCGTCGGTAGCTCTCATTAAGTCAGCTACAGTACCCAACATAACATTACCCGTTTGATGGTTTTTTTCAGCCTCCGCGCCTCTTGTGGCAATTTGGTTGCGTCTTATCTCATGTAGCCTTTTACTGAGGGTATCGGCGATAAAGTACTGATCCTCGGTTGGCAGTGAGGATATGGTTTGAAGGATTTCATTAATATTAGCATGGTACATGGTTTCGCCTCAGGTTCATCATTGCTGTGGAAGAGCATTAGCCAGCGAAATAGCTTTCGATGGCTTCCTGCTCTGTGTTTCCTTGTGACCAGCAACCTGGCAGGTTGGGACAGGAAACGCTATGACCTTCTTCTAATTAAAAGCAAGATTATTCGTCAAGCGCAAAATCACTCGCCAATCTCTTCCCACTGCCCGCGTTTCCACAATCTCCAATTCCGTCCGCTCACTCATCCGCGTCAATTCCGGCAACTGAAACAGCCCGCGCGCCCGGTCACCCAATAACAGCGGCGCCAGGTACACCACCAATTCATTCACCAAACCCGCCTGCAACAACGCGCCGGCCAGGGTCGAACCACATTCCACATGGACTTCATTGCACTCGCGGCGGGCAAGTTCCGCCATGACGGCGTGCAGATCCAAGCTACTCCCGCCACGCGATACGACGATGATTTCCGCGCCTGCCGCTCGCAGCGGCGCTTGGGTTGCGGGGTCGGCAACAGCGGTGAAGATCAACACCGAACCGGGTAGCCGCAAAGTCCGAGCGGTCGGCGGGGTACGCAAGCC
The DNA here is from genome assembly GCA_049290615.1 of Candidatus Contendibacter sp. Classification (GTDB taxonomy): domain Bacteria; phylum Pseudomonadota; class Gammaproteobacteria; order Competibacterales; family Competibacteraceae; genus Contendibacter. Next base: position 8,664 of record JBATNZ010000003.1, on the reverse strand, counting down.
GGAGTCGAGAATCACCCGCAATGGCTGGCGCGGAGCTTCCGGCAGGCGGACGTTGAGGCTGGGATCGTCGGCCAGCACCGTACCGATGCCGCTCAGGATCGCCGAAGCGCGGGCCCGAAATCGTTGCACATCCTGCCGTGCCGCTGCACCGGTCAGCCATTGACTTTCGCCGGAAGCCAGCGCCGTGCGCCCGTCCAGACTCATTGCCAGCTTGAGGCGGACGAAGGGCCGGCCCTGGGTCATCCGTTGGATGAAACCAGGATTCAGCGCCCGCGCTTCCGTTTCCAGCAGACCACAATCCACCGCGACGCCAGCCGTGCGCAGAATCTCCAGACCACGACCGGCCACTTGCGGATTGGGATCGGCCATGGCCGCGACCACACGGATTACGCCGGCGCTCAACAAGGCGTCGGTACAAGGCGGAGTGCGGCCGTAATGGCAGCAGGGTTCCAACGTCACGTAAGCGGTTGCGCCGCGCGCCTGTTCGCCGGCGGCGTCCAGGGCGATGACCTCGGCGTGCGCTTCGCCGGTGCGCCGGTGCCAGCCTTCGCCGACGATGGCTCCCTCCTTGACCAACACGCAGCCCACCCGCGGGTTGGGATCGGTGCTGGTCAGGCCGCGCCGGGCGAGCGTCAACGCCCGCGCCATGTAGCGGTAATCGTCGGGGGACATTACTCGGAATCCGCCGGATCGGGCGGTGTACTCTGCAAGCGTTCGATTTCGACGCGGAAGGCGTTCACGTCCTGGAAGCTGCGGTAGACCGAGGCGAAACGGACGTAGGCGACCTGATCCAGATCGCGCAGCTCGTCCATGACCCATTCGCCGATTTGCTGACTGCTCAGTTCTCGTTCGCCGCTGGCGCGGGCGCGGTTCTTGAGCCGGAGAATGGTTTCCTCGATCCGCTCGGCGCTGACCGGCCGTTTCTCCAGCGCCCGCAACAATCCAGTACGCAGCTTTTCCTCCAGGAACGGCTCGCGGCGATTGTCGCGCTTCACCACCGGCGGCATCAGCAATTCCGCTACCTCGTAGGTGGTGAAACGGGCGTTGCAACGGGAACATTCGCGGCGGCGACGGACCTTGTCGCCTTCCGCCGACAGCCGGGAGTCGATCACCCGCGTATCGGATGTATTACAGAAAGGGCAGTGCATCGCCGCCGCCTCGCGCGCCCAACTCCGGGATCAACCGTACACCGGGAATCGGGCGCACAACTCGGCCACTTGGCCACGCACCCGGTCGATGACCGCTTCGCTGCCGAGATCGTCGAGGATGTCGCAGATCCAATGGGTCAGATCCCGGCATTCGCGTTCCCGGAAGCCGCGGGTGGTGATCGCCGGCGAGCCGATGCGGATGCCGCTGGTGACGAACGGCGACTGCGGGTCATTGGGCACGGCGTTCTTGTTGACGGTGATGTGAGCCCGGCCCAGCGCGGCGTCGGCGGCCTTGCCGGTGAGCCCCTTGGCGATTAAATCCACCAGGAACAGATGGTTGTCGGTGCCACCGGAGACGATTTTGTAACCGCGTTCGATGAAGGCTCCAGCCATGGCGCGGGCGTTGGCGACCACCTGCTTCTGGTAGTCCACGAATTCCGGCTGTAAAGCTTCCAGCAGGGCGACCGCCTTGGCGGCGATGACATGCATCAGCGGTCCGCCCTGAGTGCCGGGGAACACCAGCGAGTTCAGTTTCTTCTCGATCTCGGGATTGGCGCGGGCCAGAATCAGACCGCCGCGCGGGCCGCGCAGAGTCTTGTGCGTGGTGGTGGTCACCACATCGGAGACCGGGATCGGGTTGGGGTACACGCCCGCCGCCACCAGTCCGGCGACGTGCGCCATGTCCACGAACAGGTAAGCGCCGATCCGATCGGCGATGGCGCGGAACCGTGGCCAGTCCACTATTCGCGAATAAGCCGAGAAGCCGGCGACGATCATCTTCGGCTGGCATTCCAACGCCAGCCGCTCGACCTGGTCGTAATCAATCTCGCCGGTGGCCTCGTTCAGGCCATACTGCACCGCATGATACAGCCGGCCGGAGAAGTTGACCTTGGCGCCGTGGGTCAGATGGCCGCCATGGGCCAGGCTCATGCCGAGGATGGTTTGCCCCGGCTCGACCAGCGCCATGTAAACGGCGGCGTTGGCCTGCGAACCGGAGTGGGGCTGGACATTGGCGTAGTCGGCTTGGAACAACTGCTTGGCGCGATCGATGGCCAGTTGCTCGGCAATGTCCACGAATTCGCAGCCGCCGTAGTAACGCTTGCCCGGATAGCCTTCGGCGTATTTGTTGGTCAACACCGAACCCTGGGCTTCGAGCACTCGCGGGCTGGCGTAATTTTCCGAGGCGATCAACTCGATGTGGGCTTCCTGACGCTGTTTCTCGCCCTGCAAGGCAACCCATAACTCATTGTCAAACCCGGCGATCCGCATCTCTCGACTGAACATTCGCGACCTCTGCAAAGGCAAGCGCCCGCTGCTTCGGACGAAGGAGCGGACGCACCGATGGAAAGCGATAAATATTACCTTATTTGACAGCAAGCGGCAGGCTTTTCATGACCAGCAGCGTGCTTGCCGGATCGGCGCGGGAGTATCCCCGGGCGCTGCGAACGCCTCAGCGCATCGGGGTTTCCAGAAAGGCGTCCACCACGGCGGTCCAGGCCTTGCCGACGTTGCGCAGATCGTAGCCGCCGCCGCCGACGCCGACGATGCGGCCCTCGGCGAACTCCTCGGCGATTTGGCACAGGCCGCGGGCGGCGCGGCTGTGGGCGCGGAACGAGTAATGCAGATGGGCCAGCGGGTCGCCGTCCAAGCCGTCGGCGCCGCAGTTCATGAAGATGAATTGCGGTTCCCACGGGCGCAGAAAGCTCTCGACCTTGTCCCACATCATCATGAAGTCGTCGTCGGCCGACAGCGGCAGCAGCGGGATGTTGAGCTTGCGACCCTTGGCCGGACCCTTGCCGACCTCGTGCGGGAAGCCGCTCTGCGGGAAGTTGTAGCGGCCGTCCTCGTGGATGTCGGCGAAGATGACGGTGGGGTCGGATTCAAACGGGTAAAACACGCCGTCGCCGTGATGGGCGTCGATGTCCACATAGGCGATCCGTTCCAGGCCATAGTCCCGTTGCAGGATCTTGATAGCCACGCCGACATCGTTGAACACGCAGAAGCCGGAGGCGGTGTCGGGCATGCTGTGGTGCAGGCCGGCGATCGGCACGAAGATGCGCCGGGCCTCGTTGTTCATGACCTTGCGGGTGGCGTCCACGACGGTGCCGACCACGAACGACGCATCCTCGAACACGCCCTTGTAGGCCGGGGTGTCGCCGTAATCCAGCAGGCCGTCGCCGGCTTCGGAGAAAGTCTTGACCTTCGCCACGTAGTCGGCGGTGTGGAACAGCTTAAGCTGTTCCTCGGTCGCCATGACCGGCTGGAACACCCGTACCTGATAATCGAGATGGCGGATGTGCATCTCGTCCCAGAAGGCATGGATGCGATTTTCGCCGAACGGGTGGTCCTCGAATCCGTAACGGCCCAATTCTTCGCCGGCATAGACGGCCACTGCTCTACTTCGCGCCATCGCACTCCATCCTCCCGCTTGGGGGTCATCGATTTTTCATTGCATTATCATAGTCCAGTTCCGGGCAAGTTGGGCGGGTGGGGGCAGAGACCCGCCGGTCGCCGCCCGTCGCTCGCCGTTTGATTTCACGCCACATCCTTATTCAGAGGAGTTCGTTCCCATGACCGCCATGGAACAGCAGGATATTTTTCCGCGTGGTCGCCAGCCGACCGTCCGCATTCTGGCGATGCCGGCCCACGCCAACCCCAACGGCAACATCTTCGGCGGCTGGATCATGGCGCAGATGGACGTCGCCGGCGGCGTGGTGGCGATGGAGTACGCCGGTGGCCGGGTAACGACCGTGGCGGTGACCTCGATGGAGTTTCACAAGCCGGTGTTCGTGGGCGATCTGGTCAGTTGCTTCGCCCGGATTCAGAAGGTGGGTTCGACTTCGATCACGGTCAAGGTCGAGGTCTTTGTTCAGCGCGCCCGCGACGGCGAATTGTTGTCGGACAAGGTCACCGAGGCGGTGATCGTCTACGTCGCCATCGACGACCGAGGTACGCCGCGCAAACTGCCGGAGCGGGGGCCGGATTTCGGGCGGTACTGGTGAACACGGGGCGTTTCGGTAGCGCCCGCGCTGTCTTGCGGAGATGCTTCAGTAAGGGAGAAGATGGTCGGGTGTGATATACTGCAATGGTTTATATCAAAAATTGGGAGGCTGCCATGCCCAAAACCGCCAAGGTCTTCATGAACGGTCGCAGTCAGGCGGTGCGCCTGCCGGCCGAGTTCCGTTTCGACTGCCGGGAGGTTTTCATCGAAAAGCAGGGCGACGCGGTGATCCTGCGGCCCAAGCCACAAAACCTGGGGAAAAGCCTGGCAGGGTTCTTTGCCAGGACCGAACCCTTCCCGGATGATTTTCTCGCTGACCGCGAGGATGAGCCGCCGCAGGACCGGGAGTGGTTTCATGAGGACGCTTGATACCAACATTTGCAGCTACATCCTGCGTCAGCGACCTCCACAGGTAACCGCGCGCTTCGAAGGACTGGAAGCACGCGATATGTTTCTGTCGGCGCTGGTGGCGGCGGAACTGCGCTACGGCGCTGCGAAGTTGGGTTCGGATAAGTTCGCCGGCTATCTGGAGGACTGGCTGCGCCTTTTCGATCTGCGCCCGTGGCCGGTGGCGGCTTCCCTGCTTTACGCCAGCCTGCGGCGCGATCTCGAACGCCAGGGCACCCCCATCGGTAGCATGGACCTGCTGATTGCCGCGCACGCCCTGGCCGAGAACGCCGTGCTGGTGACAAACAACCTGCGTGAGTTCGGGCGGGTGCCAAACTTGCGGCTGGAAAACTGGATGGAGCCATGAAGGTTCATGGCTCCGGTTTGCTCAGCCGTACCCCCGTCCTCCGGCGTTTCGATGGCCCAGGGAAACCCGATCCCGCGCTGGTGTTAGATCGTTGATTTCGGCCTGAGTCCGTTGCGCCAGAGCATCGCGGGAGGAGTGCGGCGGCGTGTGAACCGCGCCGAATTGCAATTCCGCCACGATGCCCGGTTCGCCCAGCAGCCGCCACAGGTGCGGCAACAAGGCATCGTCGCCGACGAAGGGCGCGACCGGATTGATTCCTCCGGCAAGGGGATAGCGCAGGGCGATGGCCTGCACCGGACAACGGGCCAGAATCGCGGCCTGGAACAGCCGGGGATAGAAGCGCCGAACCGTCTCGCCGGTGGTGGAAGTCCCTTCCGGGAACACCAGCACCCGCTCGCCCTGGCGCAGGCGCCAGACCAGTTGCTCCGTCGCCTCGCCCGCTCCGTTGTCACCGCCGCGCCGAATGAAGGCGGTGCCCGCGCGCTGGCACAGCCAGCCGAACAGCGGCCAGCCGGCCACGTCCTGCTTGGCCAGGAACTGGGTGGGACAGACCGCGGCGATGCAGAAAATATCCAGCCAGGAGATATGGTTGGCCACGAACAGGGCCGCGCCGGCATGAGGCGTCCCGCACCGGCGCAACCGCACGCCCAGAATCCGGCACAGCCCCCGGCTCCACCACGCCAGCGGGTGGGTGGAGACATAGCGCCGCCGTCGGCCAGGACCCAGGGCGGCGGCAATCAGCACTCCCGCCAGAATATGCAGCGTCAACAGCGGCAACCGCGCGCCGCGCCGCCCGGCGCGGGCCAAGCGTTTCCGCCAGTGCCCGCTCACTGATCCCGGTCCAGGAAATGCCGGGCGTAACGGCGCTCGATCCGCTGGCTGGACAGCAGGACGAACACGTCGGCGACCTTGAAATCCGGGTCCAGGCAAGGATCTCCGCCGATTTGCGCGCCCAGCCGCAGATAGGCTTTCAGCAGTGGCGGCATCGCGTAATCGCTACGCGCCACGCCGTCGCGGCGCGGCAGGGGCAGGTGCGGCTTTACCCGCAACGCTTCGGGAACCAGATGGCGTTGCGCCAGTTCGGCGTAGAGCGCCCGCGCCTCGCCGCCATCCTCGCCCAGCGGAATGCTGGCGCAACCGATCAGGTAGTCCACCCGCTGTTCCGCGATGAACGCCGCCAGCCCCGACCAGAGCGTGCCGATGGTCGCGCCGTTGCGATAATCCGGGTGGATGCAAGTGCGGCCGATCTCCATGAATCGTCCCGGCAGAGCCAGCACCGGCGCGAGGTCGAACTCGGTCTGCGAGTAGAAGCCGCCGGCGCGGCGGGCCGCTTCGGCGGTGAGAATGCGGGTGCAGCCGATGAGCTGACCCAGGGCGTCGCGCACGATCAGATGCTGGCAATAGGGATCGAGGCGGTCGTGATCGAGACCGGGGATGCGGTTGTGCAGCTTCGCCCCCATTTCCCCAGCGAAGATGGCGTAGCGCAGGCGCTGCGCCGCTTGAATCTCCTCGCGGGACTGGGCCAGTTCCGCGCGGAGGATGCGCGACTTTGGTGGAGGAAGGAGGTGGACGGCGGGGAAAGCGCGGGCGGTGTCGGTGGTGATCAGCGGTTTGGTAATCAAGGCAGCCTCCACGGGCGGCGACATTGAACGATGTCGCCAAGGGTAGGGACGCCGTATTGCAACGCCTTTACCGGGCGGTTAAACCTGGATGAAAGGCTATTGCAGCGCCAGCAGCGCCAGACTGGCGCCCAGCAAAGCGCCGGCCAGCACATCGCTGGGGTAATGCAATCCCAGGACGACCCGCGACAAGGCTACCAGCACCGCGAAAGGGAGCAACAACCAGGTCAGAGATGGGTAGTAATACGCCGCGATAATGGTGAACGACACCGCGTGCAGGGTGTGACCGGACGGGAAGCTGTATTCGTCCAGTGGAGCCACGCGCGGCTGGATCCGGTCGAGCCGGGCGCAGGGGCGGGGGCGGGTGGTCTTGGCTTTCAGCCACTTGTACAGCCCCAGGCAGACCACCCCCGTCAGCAGCATCCGGCCGACCACCGGCGTGGCCGCCGCACCCTGGGTCAGCAGCAGCGCCGCCATCAGCGCGTACCAGAACACGCCATCGCCCAGGCGGCTGACCACCGCGAACAGCCGCACCACGCGCCGTTGATGGACGGTCTGTTGAAACCGCAGACACCAGGCCAGTTCCCGGTCGGTCAGGCGCGACCAGCGCGCCGGCGCGGGTTGTGGCCGCTCGATCACGTCATTCAGCAGGTGGTCGCGCATGAGGCTTCTCCAGTGGTAATCATTCAGTCCCCTCTCCCCTTGTCAAGGGGGAGAGGGCTTGGGTGTGGGGGTAAGCCTTTGAAACTGCGGCCCTCACCCCCAACCCCTCTCCCGCAAGCGGGCGAGGGGAGTGAACGGTTATCTCCAGTGATGGCGTTTAAAAACAGGGTTTCCAGCCGGTCGTAAACCCGCTCGCTGTCCAGTCGCAGCATGGCTTGGTGGGCGGTTTGGCCCATGCGTCGGAGCGCGCCGGAATCCCGCGCCAGTGCGACCGCGGCGTCCACGAACGCCGCGGCGTCGCCGAGCGGCGCCAGCAGGCCGCTGTGTCCTGGCTCGACTCGAGCGCGCGCTGCGGCGTAGTCGAACGCCGCTACCGCCAGGCCGCTGGCCATGGCTTCCAGGACCACGTTGCCGAAGGTTTCGGTCAGGCTGGGAAACAGGAACAGGTCGGCCGAGGCGTAGTGAGTCGCCAGATCCTGGCCTTGTCTCATGCCGCAGTACACGAATTCGGGATGGCGGGCGCGCAAGCGGGCGGCAAGCGGTCCGTCGCCGACCAGTACCAGACGGGCAGCCGGTTGGTTCCGGCGGATAGCCTCAAAGGCGGCAATCACCAGTTCCAGATTCTTCTCCGCCGCCAGCCGTCCGACGTAGAGCGCAACCGGCGCGTCCGGAGCCGCGTCCCAACTGGCCCGGAGCGCCGGGTCGCGGCGCTGGGGCGAAAACAGTCGGGTGTCCACTCCCCGCGCCAGTACCTGGGTCCGAAGAAAGCCGATGGACTGAAGTTGTTCGGCCAGTTCCACCGTGGGAACCAGGGTCTGCACGCCCTGATTATGGAAATGGCGCAGGTAGGCCACGATCGGCGTCGCCAGCCAGCCGAGGTGGTAATGACGACTGTAACCGTGAAAATTGGTGTGGAAGCTGGTGGATACCGGGATCGCCAGCCGTCGCGCCGCCCGCAGGGCTGAGTAGCCCAGCGGCCCTTCGGTGACAATGTGAACCAGGTCGAGTCGAAGCCGCCGCCAGTGCGTCAGCAGGGCTTTTTGCGCCGGCCAACCGCCTTGCAGTTGCGGATAGCCGGGAATTCGGAAGCCGGGTAGTTGCAGAGGTTCCGGGGTGTCCAGCGGTTCCGGCGCGTCGCCGTCGCCCTGGCGCACGCGGGCCAGGTGGACGAAATGGCCGCGCTGGCGCAGACCCTCGACCCAGCGGGCGATGGTGAGCGCGACGCCATTGATCTCCGGCGGATAGGTTTCGGTGACGATGCCGATGCGCAGCGGACGCCGGTGGGATTGAGGAAGATTGTCGAAGTACATGCCCCGCATGTTCGGCGGCGGCGGCAACAACTTGATGATGCTTTAGTGAAGGAACCGTGACAGCCGGACTGGAAGAGAATGTCGACCGGCAGCGCGGCAAGGGGGTGTTCGAGGCGTAATCATTCAGTCCCCTCTCCCCCTGCCAAGGGGGAGAGGGTTAGGGTGAGGG
>JBATNZ010000002.1:0-10815 GCA_049290615.1 Candidatus Contendibacter sp. | reverse complement strand
GTGCAGAATCCGCTGCAAATAATCGAACTGCCGCTGGTATTGCACTTCGATCAGGATGAGTTCGCCCCCGGCGTTGCGCGCCTTCAAATCCACCCGGTTTTGCTTCTCGACCGCCGTGTCCTTGTTGCTCTCGCTTTCCAGAATTTCCAGAATCTGGATGTCCTCGCGCAACAGTTCGCTGAGGAAGCCTTCCAGAATCCCGAAATGAGCCTTACTCCGCAGCAGGCGCTTCATCGCCCAGTCGAAGCTGATCAAACGACGGGGGCGGGTCATGGCAGCCACACCATCCACCACGCCGTCCGGCCTCGATTCCGTTGTTCAGTTCTTGCCCGCGCCACGATCATCTCCCCTCGAACTCGCATCACCCAAACCCACCGCCCCCATCACTCGCGCCGGTCGCCGGCGCCACATCAACGCCTCTCCTCCCGCAACCCCCGCACTTCCGCCTCGCTCAAGCCGGTCTTCTCCGCCAGCAGCCGATCATCGGCGATCACGTCCAGCAAGCTTCGGGCGATGCGCAAGCGTTCCTGCCGCTGGCCTTCTTCCTGGCCCTGCTGCAAACCCTCACTTCTTGCCATACGCACCATCATGATCGGTGTGAATACCCCGGAAACAGATGAACTCCCCTTCGCGAACCACTACAGCCCGGCACTGTCGAGAGAGGCGGATTGTATACTTGCCCTTCATCGACTTGATTTCTTCCCATTGCAGCCCGTGGTCAGCATAGACCTCGGCCCACGACATGCCCGACAGTTTCTTGAATGTCTTGAAAATCGGACGTAGTTCGCCGGCATCGAGGTTAAAGAGTTGCCCCTGAAAATCGGGGAAATTGAGATCGAGCCGAACGCACTCCGTCACCATTTAACTCCAAGTCTCTTGGCCAGCACATCAAGATCAGTCTCCGCTGGCGGATGCTCTTTCATCCAGGTATCCCCACGTTCCAGTTGCGCCTGCATTTCCGGCGTGTGCAGCCAAGCTTCCTCTTCGGGAATGACGGTCATCGGTTTCAGCAAAATGGAGCCGTCCTCCTGTAATTCCATGTCGAAGTATTGACCCGCAAACATCTTGCCTAGTGAAATCTGGCCGCTGGCGCCGACCATCGTTAACATGATCAATCTCCTTCAAAACAAAATCAGGGTTGATAATAATCCAAACAGTTAACGCCGGTCGTCAGCGCGACCTCAATTCTTCTCCTCCCGCAACCCCCACACTTCCGCCACGCTCAAGCCGGTCTTCTCGGCCAGCAGCCGGTTATCGGCGATCAGGTCCAGCAAGCTCTGGACGATACGCAAGCGTTTCTGAAACAGCCGATAACACAGGTATCCGTTTGCATCCGTTTCTGCTTGCCTCCCAAGAGCTGAGTCGGCGCTGCAACACGCAAAGGGGATGACTGGTAGCGGACTGCTGGTCGCCGTGGCTGGCCTGGGTGCCGGAAGACGGGGGTGAGGATGCTGGAAGAGGGGTGATCTGGTAAGCAGCCCCTCTCCCGGCAGGAGAGGGGAGTGACAACGTGCTCCCGCAGGGAGAGAGGAGGGTATGGCGATCAGGCGACCGGATGCCGCAGGGCCGGATTTCCAACCGGCGGCTTGACCGAGTAGTCATAGAAACCCTTGCCGGTCTTGCGGCCCAGATAGCCGAGCTGGACCAGACGGGTCAGGGTGTGCGGCGCGGAGACATGCGGCTGATGCATGTCCTGATAAATGTTCAGCGCCATCGCCTCCACCACGTCCAGGCCGATATAGTCGGCCAATTCAAACGGTCCCATCGGATGCGCGGCGCCCGACTTCATCGCATGGTCGATGTCGGCAATAGTGCCAGTACCCATCTCCAGCAGACGGATGGCGCTCAGCATGTAGGGGGTCAGCAAGCGGTTGACGATGAAACCGGTGGTGTCCTGCACGATGACCGGATCCTTGCCGACCTTCTTGCAGAACTCGTTCAGGGTGTTGATGACTTCGTCCGAGGTCTCGAAACCGTGGATGATCTCGACCAGTTTCATCACCGGCGCCGGGTTGAAGAAGTGCAGGCCGGCCACCCGGTCGCGCTGCTTGCAGACCGCCATCAGCGCCGTCACCGACAAGGTAGAGGTGTTGGTGGTCAGCATCGCCTGCGGCGAAACGATTTTTTCCAACCGCTGGAACAACGCCTTCTTGGTCTCCAGATCCTCGATAATGGACTCGATGATCAGATCGCAACCGGCCACTTCTTCCTCGCTGGTGGTGAAATGCAGCAAGCCGAGCATGGCATCCTTTTTCTCGGCGGTCATCTTGCCGCGCTCGACCATCTTGCCCAGCGATTTGTCCAGCCCCGCGCGAATCTTGTCGGTCGAACCCGGCGTCGCCTTGACGGCAACCGTCGGAATACCAGCCTGCGCGCACACCTGCGCCACGCCCAAGCCCATCGCGCCACAGCCCATGACACCGACTTTCTTGATTTCCATCATTGATCCCTTTCTCGTTGCTCTTGAACTACACGATTTCCGGCATTCCGAAGCACGCCGGCATTAGCAATATTAAATATAGTGAATTCCCAAGACGATCCGGTCAATGTAGCCGTTATCGCGGCGTCGACCGAAGCAAACCGCCCGAGCGTGTCTCAACGATGCTTGAACTCCGGCGCGCGTTTGTTGGAGAAAGCCTCCATCCCCTCCTTCTGGTCCTCGGTGGCGAACACGGCATGGAAGGTCCGCCGCTCGAACAGCAAGCCCTCGGCCAGCGTGGACTCGTAAGCACGGTTGATGCATTCCTTGGTCATCATCACCGCCGGCAGCGAATAGCCGGCGATGGTCTCGGCGGTCTTGACCGCTTCCTCGATCAGATTGGCGACCGGCACGATCCGGCTGACCAATCCGGCCCGCTCGGCTTCCTCGACATCCATCATCCGCCCGGTCAGACACAGTTCCATCGCCTTGGACTTGCCGACCAACCGGGTCAGGCGCTGGGTGCCGCCGGCGCCCGGCAGAATGCCCAGCTTGATTTCCGGCTGACCGAACTTGGCGGTGTCCGCGGCTAGAATGAAATCGCACATCATCGCCAGCTCGCAGCCACCACCCAGCGCGTAACCGGCCACCGCCGCGATCACCGGCTTGCGGCAACGGCTGGCCCGTTCCCAGTTGCGGGTGATGAAGTTGCCCTTGTAAGCGTCCATGTAGGAATAATCCTTCATCCCCTTGATGTCGGCGCCGGCGGCGAACACCTTCTCGCCGCCAGTGAGGACGATGGCGCGGATGGACTCGTCCGCCTCGACCGCGTCCAGCGCCTGGCTCAACTCGTCCATTAACTCATTGGACAAGGCATTGAAAGCCTTGGGTCGGTTGAGGGTGATCAGGGCCACCGGGCCGCGGGTTTCAACCCGGATATTCTGGTAACTCATCGTGATCCTCCTTCCTGTACGTTTGCTGGGCCGTTTCGATTTTGGCAGGACCGGCGGCGGCTGGCTTGCACGAAAACGCCGCGCGCCAACCGACGTTGGCCGATGCGGACAGTATATGTCAGGATGAGGGAAACAGGGTGAAATGAAAGGGCTTTCGAGACGCGCGCAACCGGCTCGCGCCGGCATCGACTCAAATGACGACCCGACCGCGGCCGGCTGAAACCCCGGCCCGCGGTCTTTAGATGTTCGATCGCGGAACATCGCGGTTTGACCCTACCGCCGATAGCTGTCATAAATAAACGTTATCTCACGCTATCCCGCCTGGCCGGACCCGCGTTGCGTCCTATCCCCCTCAATCCTTGAATCCCACTCTTGAAGCTACCCGATGAAACGAGAACCGATTAGCCCGTATTTCGATATCAAAAAGGATGCCGAAGATCGTGACTACATGGAAGTTTACCTGGAGGGCATCGCCCTGCTGCGGCTGGTCCTCAGCAACAAGGGCACTGCGTTTACCGAGGACGAACGAGTCGCGCTGGGGCTGGACGGTTTGCTGCCACCGCAGGTCAACACGCTGGAACAGCAGGTCGAGCGGGTCTATCGCGGCTTTTTGCGCGAGCCCAACCCTATCGCCAAGTATCAATACCTGCGCGCCCTGCAGGAACGCGCCGAAACCCTGTTTTACGCCCTGCTGGAGCAGCATCTCGAGGAGATGATGCCGATCATCTACACTCCGACCGTGGGCCAGGCGGTGCAGCAGTTCAGCCACCTGTACCAGAATCCGCGCGGACTGTCGTTCTCACCGCTCAACATCGACCGCGCCGACCGGGTGGTCCGCAACTTCCCATGGAACGACGTGAGGATGATCGTCGCCACCGACTCCTCGGCCATTCTCGGCATCGGCGACCAGGGTTACGGCGGGCTGGCCATCGCCATCGGCAAGCTGGCGATCTACACCATCGGCGGCGGCGTCAATCCCTTCCATACCATGCCGGTGAAACTGGACGTGGGTACCGACCGGTTGGAATTGCTCAACGACGAATTCTATCTCGGAGTACACCAGCGGCGGCTGCGCGGCGAGCGCTACCTGGCATTTCTGGACAAGTTCGTCAAGGCTATCCACGAGCGCTGGCCGCGCGCCGTGATTCAGTGGGAGGATTTGTCCAAGGATGTGGCCTTTACGGTGCTGGAACGCTATCGCAAGCAGATCCCCTCCTTCAACGACGACATTCAGGGCACCGGCGCGGTGGCGCTGGCCGGCCTGCTCTCCGCCAGCCGACTCAAGGGCGAAGCGCTGCGCGACCAGCGCATCGTCATTCTCGGGGCAGGCGCTGGCGGCATCGGCGTGGCCTGGGCCATCACCCAGGGGCTGATGCGCGAAGGACTTAGCCGGGAGGAGGCCCGCGACCGGGTTTGCGTGCTCGATTCGCGCGGCCTGCTGGTGCAAGACCGCAGCGTCGAAGCCTACAAGCAGGATTATCTGCAACCGCCCGAGAAAATCGCGGGCTGGCAAATCGCCAACGACATCCCGACCCTGCTGGAAACCATCGAGCATACCAAGGCCACCGCCTTGCTGGGACTGAGCGGTCAGGCGGGTTCCTTCAACCATCCGGTGGTGCAGGCCATGGCCCGCAACACCGCGCGCCCGGCCATCTTCCCGCTGTCCAATCCGACCTCGGCCTGCGAGGCATTGCCGGAAGACATCGTGGACTGGAGCGAAGGCCGGGCCATCGTCGCCACCGGCAGTCCATTCCCGGACGTGACTCAGGATGGGCGGATCCATCACATCGGCCAGGGCAACAACGCCTTCATCTTCCCCGGCCTGGGCTTTGGCGCGATTCTGGCCGAGTGCCGCGAGATTACCGATGGCATGGTGTTGGAAGCAGCCTACGCACTGGCGGATTACACCGCCGCCGCCCATCTGCAATCCGGACGGATTTACCCGCCGGTGCGTGAATTGCGTGAAGTCAGCATCCGGGTTGGGGCGCGGGTGATCGAACGGGCGTTGCAGGAAGGCGTAGCTGGCAAGACTGCTCTGGCGGGGCGCGATCTCGACACTTATTTACGGTCGCGGTCCTGGAAACCCCGCTACCTGCCGATCGTGCGCGGCGACCATACCGCGATGATCGATCATCCCGGCTATCCCCGGGACGAGGACGCGTAAGAACCACCGGCTCGGCGCGCGTCAGGATTCGATGAACCGCTTCCTCGCGGGCGCCCACCAGCACCAGTGGAAATACGCTGAAAAAGCGATCCCAGACCGGCTCGTCCAGAGGCAGGCTGACCCAATGTCGGGCAGAACGGCAATCCTCCCGCGTCACTGGACCGAAACCCCGAAGCCGGCACTTTCAAGCTGGCTGCGGGTCATGATCGGAATGTTGCTTTCGTAGGTTTTCCGGACCCGCCGGGCCGCCCGACCAGACAATTCGGCCGTGCCCGAGGCGCTGGCCCGCACGGCGAAGCCGAGCGTGATTCCAGTGGATTGGTAGAACCGCAGCGCGCCATCGAGCAGGGTATCCCGCGTCACCGTCCGCCCGACATAGCCGCCAAAGACCCGCATAAACTCGGACCGGTCCGGGCCGTCCAGCGAACCATCGGCACTCACGGCGCTGATCCGCCATTCGCCGGCGCGCGGGGGCGCGGTGGGCGTTGGCGTCGGCGTTGGAGCCGCCGCCGCGCTCTTTTCGAGTTCGACCGGCAGCGTCACGTCGCCGTCGCTGATCCGCACCGGCGCGCGCTTCATTTCGTAGCCGCGGCCGGTGACCTCGACGACGTAGTCGCCCGGGGGCAATGGTACGCCGGGACGGTAGGTGAACGATGAATTCACCAGCCGCACCCGCGCATCCGCTGGATCGGCGCGCACCGTCAACCGATACTGGGTAGGCTCGACGCGCCGGGTCAACGTCACCGGCAGCGTCACATCGCCGTCGCTGATCCGCACCGGAAGCTGTTTCGTTTCGTAGCCCGGCTGGGAAACTTCGACCGTGTATGCGCCCGGCGGTAGCGCCACCCCGGGCCGGTAACCGGCTTTGGCGCCACGCAAGCGCACTTGCGCGCCCGGCGGATCGGTCTGCACCGTCAACCGGTATTGCGTGGGTTCCGGCAGCTTGACCAGCGTTACCGAAAGCGTGGCGTCGCCATCCACGATTCGCGCCGTGGTCCGCTGCGACTCATAACCCGCTTGCGAAACCTCGACCGTATATGCGCCCGGCGGCAACAAGACCCCGGGTTTATAGGACGTTTTCGCGCCCACTAACCGCACTTGGGCGTTCGATGGATCGGTACGCACCGTCAACCGATACTGCTCGGGCTTAACCTCCTTGACCAGCGTGACCGGGACCGTCACATCGCTATCGGTGATGCGCACCGGGATTTGCTTCGTCTCGTAGCCTGGCAGGGAAACCTCGACCGTATATGCGCCCGGCGGCAACGTCACGCCCGGCTGATAGGCGGTCTTGGCGTTCAGCAACCGCAACCGGGCATTGGCGGGATCGGCGCGCACCGTCAACCGATACGATGTCGGCTTGGCCGGTTCCACGGCCTTTCGGGTCAGCTTGACCGGCGCCATCACGTCGCCGTCAATGATTTGCACCGTCACCCAAGCCGGCTCGTAACCGGATTGAGTAATCTCAACCGTGTAGCGACCCGGCGCCAGCGATACGCCCGGCTGGTACGCGACGCTGGAATCCACCAACCGCACTTGGGCGGTCGACGGATCGGGCTGCACGGTCAAGCGATAGGCGGCCGGCTGCTCGATCTTCTTCAGGCTGACCGGCAGCGTCACGTCGCTGTTGGCGATCCGCGTCGGCACCCGCGCGGTCTCATAACCGGCTAGCGCGATTTCAAGCTGGTAGTCACCCGGCGGCAGTTGCACTCCGGGTTGATAGGGTGTCCGCGAATTTAGCAACCGCACCGCGGCCTGTGGGGGATCGGCCAGTACGGTCAGACGATATTGGGATGGCGGCGGCGGCGCCTTTTCCATCGCCACCTGCACCGCCACATCCCCATCCACAATCCGCACCGGGAACTTGCGGGCCACGTAGCCCTCCCGCGCCACCTCGACTTCGTAGTCCCCCGGCGTCAGCGCCACGCCGGGCTGATAGGTGATCGTGCTGTTGAGCAAGCGGACCTGCGCGTCCGCGGGGTCCGGACGAATCGTCAGGCCATACTTGGCTTTTTCCAGCGCGATGCTCATCGTCAGGTCGCGGTCGACGATCCGCAGCTTTCCCTTGCGCGTCAGATAACCGGGTCGCGCCACTTCGAGGTCATACTCTCCGGGTGATAACTGGATGCCGGGCTGATACGGCTTGGGGCTGTTCGGCAACCGAACGCTGGCATCGGCCGGCTCGGTCTTGACGGTCAGCGCATAAGTCTTGGGCGTGTCCGACGGCGCCGTGATCATCGCCGCCAGCTCGCCAATCTTGATCTGGATGGTGTCGATGTCCTTGCCCTGGATCTGACCGCTACGCAGTAGCGACGCATTCCGGGTATCGATCAGCCGCGCCGTGACGGTAATTAGATCCCCCAGCTTGTAGACCCCACCAGTCACCACGGCATCCACCTCATACCGACGGCCCAGCTCGGCGGCGGTCTTGGGGTCGAGCAACCCAGTTTCGCCCAGTTCACTGGCCTTGGCGATTTTGGCTGCCGCCGACAGCGGCAACCGATCCCGCAGCACGAAGCGGCCAGTATTGGCGATGGACGACATCATCAGATCGGCGATGATCGCGCCGGCCTGCTCGTCGAGACCGCCACGCACCTGAAACTCGACCACCGTCGCCGTCATCCGCGCCTCGGGCACGCTACCCGCCGCGCGCGCTGGCTCGGCTGGCAGCCAGAACGCGAACGCCAGCGCCAACAGCAACCCCCACGCCTTCAGCAGGGCTCTGCCCATACCGGACTCTCCGTTAAGAATTACAGGTTGGTTCATGGCTCCAGCACCAAGCGAAATCCATAGTCGAATTTCTTGTTTCCCGGCACGGTTGGAACCCGGTAGGCGAACCGTATCAAGCCTGGATAGTCGGACCACGAACCACCGCGCAACACCGGCCGGACACCGGCCGCCGCATTCCGGTCCGCGCATCGGCTTTCGCCGCCCGCGTAAGCGCTATCGTATTCGGAGCAGGTCCATTCGGCGACGTTGCCCAGCATGTCGTACAGGCCGAACTTGTTCGCCGCGTATTTGCCGACCGGAGCGACCACGCCCTGGCCATCCTCGCAAGAATAGTTGGCCCATGGAAACGGTTTGGTTTTCCGCGCCGTCCCGTCATAGATATTGGCATAGCGGCAGGCCTGATTTGGATCGTCTCCCCAAGGGTTGGAATCAGTGTTGCCGGCGCGCGCCGCATATTCCCATTCCGCTTCCGTCGGCAGGCGGATGCGCAGGCCGGTCTTGCCTGAAAGCCAGTCGGCGTAAGCAACCGCCTCCTGCCAGCCAATCCGGCCCACCGGCTGGTCGGGCTCGCTCAGCTTGTAGGATTCGTAGGCGCCGCTGTCATGGTTGGGGTTGAACCGCCGGTACTGGGCATTGGTCACTTCGGTCCTGCCCATCCAGAAACCCTTCAGGCACACTTGATGCTGCGCTTCGTTGGCGTAGCGACCCTTTTCCGTTTCCGGGCTGCCCATGGTGAAACAGCCCGGTTGAATCCAGACGAACTCCATGCCGGTCGTCGGTTCGGTGTAGTTCTGACCGGCCTGGAGTTTAGCGGCGGGCGGCTCCTGCTGCTGGGGAGGTGGCTCCTGCTGCTGGCGGGGCGGATTGATGAACGACGGAACGATGAACCGTCGGACCATCTCCTCGCCTCCGGCCAACACCGCCACCACCGCCAAAACGCCAGCCCCCCGGCGCCAATCCAGCCACCGGGGTTTGGGTTTGGCGGGGCTGGCGGGCTTCGGCGGATCCTTGGGCGGCTCGGTGATCACCAGACGCGGCTTCTCGCTGCCGCGATACAAATCCGGGCGCAGCAGCGGCAACTCCAACTTGACCGTGCGATCACCTTCGTCCTCGGCCGGCGCATTCAACGCCTCCTGCATCTGGGCGATCGACTGGAAGCGTCTCTCGGGCCGAACCGCCATGGATCGATCCACCAGCCGCAATAACACTGGACTGTAGCGTCCGGCCGCGACGTCCTCGGCCGGCTTGAGCGGGTCGTCGAACGCACGCGCCGGGGCCTCGATCGGCGCCGTGCCGGTGACGCAATGGTAAAGCACCGCGCCCACGGCGTAGATGTCAGTCCAGGGTCCGTAGCCCTTGCCTTCGGACATGTACTGCTCGATCGGCGAGTAACCGGGCGAGAACACGCTGGTGACATTCTTACTGCGCTGGCCCAAGGCCTGCCGAGCCGCGCCGAAGTCGATCAGAATGGTCCGACCATCCGAACGGCGATACAGGTTGGCGGGCTTGAGGTCGCGATGCAAATAGCCTTGCGCATGCACTGCCCCCAGGGCTGGCAACACATCGTTGAGCAGGCGGCGAACCTGATCCTCGGGCAGGGTCTTTTCCCGTTGCAGCGTCTGGCTGAGCGGCTCGCCGTCTTCGTAATCCATTACGATATAAGCAGTGCCGTTCGCCTCGAAGAAATCCCGCACCCGCACCACGCCGGGATGATTGACCTGGGCCAGGATCCGGGCCTCGTTGAGAAACCGCTCCAGGCCCCAGGCATAGCAGACATCCTCGCCCGCCTCGGACGTCGGCAACGCACCCTGAGTATTAGCCATGACGTTGACGTCGTCGCGATCCCGGTAGGACCACTCGATCGGAAAGTATTCCTTGATGGCCGCCCGGGTTTGCAAGGCATCATGCACGGCCTTGTAGGTGATGCCAAACCCGCCCGCGCCCAGTACCGCCTCGATGCGGTACTGATGCAGGCGATAGTCGACTGGCAGCGTGTTGGATTTCTTGTTCATGGCTTCCCATCGTGGTGTCGGCGAGCGTCGTCGGCCGTTGCCGCCAAAGCCACGCGATCGTTCCAAACATTCCGCAAGCCGGATGGCGATCTCATTCGGATGGGCCATCCCGCTTGTCTGATTTTAGCCATACCTGCTGCAAACGCACACTGGATTCATGTTCCAGGGAACCCTCCTCCCGCTTGCGCCGGTCGGTCTGGATGTACTGGCCGGTATGCCTGAGGATGGTTTGGGCCTGCCGATCCAGCTCCAGCGCGGCGGACGCTTCACCCTGTCGCTGGCGCACCCGCGCCAACAGAAGCAAATCTTGAGCCAGACCGGGCAGATTCTCGGCGGCGCGATCCAGATCGACCGCTTCCTCCAAATACCGCCCCGCTGGCTCCACTTCGCCCACCCGCAGCGCCAGGGATGCCCGGTTGGCCAGCGTCGCGGCCAGCAAGCGTCGGTCGCCATGGGTGCGGGCCAGCGGCTCGGCCTCGCTCAATGCCACCCGCGCCGCCGGCGTTTGCCCCAGCGCCTGGTGCGCCAGCCCCAGAC
>JBATNZ010000001.1:0-34360 GCA_049290615.1 Candidatus Contendibacter sp. | reverse complement strand
GCCAGCGGCGAGCCCGTCACGCGCTCGGCAACCTGGCTCACGCCTTGAAAATGCCGCTGACCGCCTTGATCCAACTGACCGACAGGCCGCCGCCCGCCGGAGATGCCAAAGGCTGGTGGCGGGATTTGCGCCAGCAGCTCCAGCACATCCGCACCCTGACCGAACGCGAACTCAAGCGGGCGCGCATCGCGGGCGGCGGCGCGCCCGGCCAGCGGGTGCTGCTCGACCGGGAGATGGCTGATCTGCTTGCGACCCTGCGCCGCATCCACCGCGCCCGGGAGATTGCTATCGAAGTCCAGATTCCGCCAGGCAGCGGGTTCGCCGGCGACCGCGACGACCTGCTGGAACTGCTGGGCAACCTGCTGGACAACGCCTGTCAATGGGCGGAGACCGTGGTGCGGCTGACCGCCGGCGCGGATATGGAGAATCTCTGGCTGCGGATCGAGGACGACGGACCGGGTTGCCCGCCGGATCAGTTGGAGATGTTACGGCAACGCGGGACGCGAATCGACGAATCCCGCGCCGGTCACGGCCTGGGGCTGGCCATCGCCGGCGACATCGTCGCGCAATATGGTGGAACCCTGCGGTTGGGTCGCTCCGAGGACTTGGGCGGTTTTCTAGCCGAAGTGGTGTTGCCTTGCCCATCGATCGGTGACCCATAAAAAACCCCCGCGGGGGCGAGGGTGGTTTTATGCCAGGGTTCAGGCTGCTTCGCGTTCCAGCGCGTGGTGGTGGTTGGCGGCAAAGTGATCCAACACATGCTTCCAGTGCCGCGCTTCCTGTGGGTGGCCATGACTTTTGGCCATTTCGATATCGTCCTCGATGATATGCTCGATGGTGGATTCACCACCGGGATTGTGAGCCAGCCAGCAGCCCATCTCGGCGGCGACGATTTCCGGCACATGCTCGTGCTGGGCGATGGCCTCGATTTCCTCTTCATCCAGGTCGGTCAGGCCGACGCAATCCTCGTAGGTCAACATGACACACCTCCCGTTCGGTAACTTACCCTTGCGTTCCCAAAATAAAAAACCGGACTACCCTCGACGGCCCTGACGGTGTCGTCTCCGGTAGTCCGGCTGTCCTGAAAATTGTTCCAGGATCCGCGACTTTCCGCCCCTATCTCACGGTAGGTTCGGCTTTGTCCTGAATCGCTTACGCTTGATTAGCATAGCACAAAAAACCATATTTTGCATGAGCTATTAGCGATGAGCCAGGGTGTCAAGTCCGGTTGGATGAAACCATGACTGGTCGTCTGTCGTACACGGAGGTTGTACAAAACCGCCTTTCAGCCGCGCCAGCGCCCGATCGAGCATCGCCTCTGGATCGAACAGGGATTCGGCCGGGGCATGGAAGGTTCGATGGTGGAAGTTACCCTCGGCGTCCATCCGATAAAGCGCCCGGTAATGATCGGGCCGGGCCAGTAGATCGCGAATCCCGGCGAGCAGCGCCGCGATATCGTCCTCGCGGGTGTACAGGCCAAGACTGGCGCGCGCCATGCCCAGCCAGGGTTCGATCAACGCATCCGCATCCTCGACGTCGGGGTCGAAATCGAGCGCCCACAGTTCCGGTTTCAGCAGTTCGCGGACATAAGGATGGGCGCAGAAACAACCGTTGCGAACGGCGACGTTGTAATAGTCGTTCAGCACGGCGGCAACCAGTCCGTGCTCCAGTCCCGCCAGGTTGAAGGAGATCACGCCCAGCCGGGGACTCCGGCTCAGGTCGGTATCGCCATACAGACGAATGCCGGGAATGGCCGCCAGTTCGGCGAGAGTTTGCCGCAGCAGGCGCTGATCGGCGGCGCAAACTTGCTCCATGCCGACTCGGCGCAGCACGTTCAACACCGCGCCGAGTTGCACCGCGCCAAGGATGTTCGGGGTGCCAGCTTCCTCGCGGTCGGGGAATTGCCCGGTGACTTGATGGCTGACAAGAGAAACCTCGTCCACCATGCCACCGCCAACCTCATCTGGCTCGCCATGTTCCAGCAGTGCCCGCCGCGCTACCGCCACGCCCGGCGATCCAGGGGCGTACAACTTGTGCCCGGAAAACACCACGGCGTCCAGTTCCCGCTCGGCCGCCCCCGAGTCGCTGGTGGCCAGCGGGGCGTGGGCGAGAGATTGGGAAGCATCTACTACCACCCAGGCGCCATGGGCGTGAGCCAGCTCGGCGATGTCATGCACCGGATTCAAGATGCCGGTGACGTTGCTGGCGGCTGAGACGGCGACGTAGTTGACCCGGCCGGAATATTGCTCCAACAATCGCGCCAGCACCGCCAGATCGACCGCCCCCAAGGACGGCGCCTCGCCGGTCAGCGGGATGTGGAACACTCGTCCGGCATGCTTGCGATGCGGCAGATCGTTGGCGTGGTGCTCCATGAGCGATACCAGCGCCACGTCCCGTTCCGGCCGGCGGGCCGTCAAAATCCGCGCCAACCGGTTGAGCGGGGCGGTGCAGCCGCTGCCCGCGAAAAACGCCGTGTAGCGGTCCGGGTCGGCCTTGACGAACTTTAGCGCCTGTCCGTGCGCCCAATCATAGGCGTGGCTAACGATCCGGGCGGAAAAATGCAGCTCGCTGTGAGTGTTGGCATAGTGGCTTAACAGTTGGTCCGCAACATCGCGGGCGCAACCCAGCGCCAATGTCGAGGCGGCGGAATCGAGATAATGACGACGGGTCACCCGGCCGTCGGCGAGCTGGTAACCCGTGTCGAGACCGATGAAATCCCGCTTTAAAGCGTCGAACGAGATCAAATTGCGCTTGAGTTCCGCGGTTATTGCGACTTTCGATAAACGGGGAAAGGGGTTGGTTTCCAAGCGCTGTGGTTCCCGGCCGGATTGGCCGGCTGGGAACCACAGCGGATTCAGCGCTGTTCGATCGGGACGTAGTCTTGGAAAGTGTTGCCGGTATAAATTTGCCGTGGTCGGTAGATGCGCGACTTGGGATTGTCGTGCATCTCCTTCCAGTTGGCGATCCAACCCGGCATCCGTCCCATGGCGAACATGACGGTGAACATGTTTAGCGGAATACCCATCGCCCGCAGGGTGATACCACTGTAGAAATCCACGTTTGGATACAGTTTACGCTCGATGAAATACGGATCGTTGAGCGCCGCTTCCTCCATTTGCAGCGCGATGTCCAACAGGGGATCACTGATGTTCAGGCGCGCCAGCATCTTGTCGACGGCGTCCTTGAGAATCTTGGAGCGGGGATCGAAATTCTTGTAGACCCGGTGCCCGAAACCCATCAGCCGCAGCTTGGTATCCTTCATCTTCACCTTGTCGACGTATTCGGAAACCTTCATGCCGGACTGGCGGATGAATTCCAGCATCTCGATCACCGCCACGTTGGCGCCGCCGTGCAGCGGTCCCCACAGCGCGCAGACACCCGCCGCGCAACTGGCGAACATATTGGCCTGGCTGGAGGCGACCATGCGCACCGTGCTGGTTGAACAGTTCTGCTCGTGGTCGGCGTGCAGGATCAGAAACAGATTGAGCGCGCGGCTCACTTCCGGAGTCGGCCAGTATTCGCGATAGGGGATCGAGAACATCATGTGCAGAAAGTTCTCGCAGTACTTGTACTCGGGGTGCGGATACATCAGCGGCTGGCCGATGGACATCTTGTAGCTGGCCGCCGCGACGGTGCGCACCTTGGAGATGATCCGGGCCGCCGCCCGCTCCATGGTTCGGTTGTCATCGATCTCCATCATCTCCGGCTCGTAGCAACTCATGGCGTTGATCATCGCCGAGAGGATCGCCATCGGGTGCGCGTTGGGCGGAAAGCCTTCGAAGTGACTGCGCAGGCTCTCGTGGATCATTTGGTTTTGGGTGAGTCGCTTGCTGAAACGGTCCAGTTCCGCTTCGGTGGGCAGCCGGCCCCAGATCACCAGCCAGGCGGTCTCCACGAAGGTGCTGTGTTCGGCCAACTGCTCGATGGGGATGCCGCGATAGCGCAGGATGCCCTTATCGCCGTCGATGTAGGTGATGGCCGACGTGCAGGAGCCGGTGTTGCCATACCCGTCGTCCAGGGTGATATAGCCCGTGCGGTCGCGCAGCGTATTGATATCGAGCGCAAGTTCGTTTTCGGATCCCGTGACAACCGGGAATTCGTGGGACTGACCATCCAGTTCGATGCGGCACGTATGGCTCATGGCTTGGGCTCCGTCGGCGTGGGGATAAAGTGGGTTGGTTAGTGCGAGCATCCCGCCAAGTCCCGATTATACAGAGGCAAGCCGGGTTGCGTACTCCACGGCTTATTCGGCCCCGGCCGCCGCGCGGCGATGTCGCCAGTATTCGACCACGCCCGGCATGATCGACAGGATGATGATGGCCAGGATCACCAGGGTGAAGTTTTGCTTGACGAACGGCAGGTTGCCGAAGAAATAGCCGCCATACAGGAACGAAGCGGTCCAGGCAACGCCGCCGGCCACGTTGTATGCCTGGAATCGACCGTAGCTCATGCCGCCGGCGCCGGCCACGAATGGCGCGAAGGTGCGCACGATCGGCACGAAGCGGGTGATAACGATGGTTTTGCCGCCATACCGTTCGAAAAAGCGGTGGGTGCGATCCAGATACTCCTGCTTGAGAAACCGGGCGTCGGCGCTGAAGGCTTTCTCGCCCAGATAGCGGCCGACCGCGTAGTTGACCGTGTTGCCGGCGATGGCGGCAACGACCAACAACAGGAACAGGACATGGATGTTCATCTGGCCGACGGCGGCCAGGGAACCGGCCGCGAACAGCAGGGAGTCGCCGGGCAGGAACGGGGTGACGACCAGCCCGGTTTCACAGAAGATAATCAGGAACAGAATACCGTAGAGCCAGCCGCCATATTGGCCAGCCAATTCAGCCAGGTGTCGGTCGAGATGCAGAAAAAACGAAAGCAGGTCGGAGAGGAATTCCATGGCATGTTAAGTTTGAAGTGGCGGTTAGGGGGGAAACAACCATAATGTTGAGCGGGCAGATACGGATTTATACTCGTATTTCAATCGGCGCAGTTGCACCAGAGTTCCATCTCGGCGGGCCAACCGGGGAGGTAGCCGCCGTGCCACAAAGCCGTTTCGACCTCGGGCGGCCAGCGCAACAGTTCCACCTCCCAAGGATTAAAGACCGCGCCGGCGACGTCCACCAGCACCGGTTTGCCGCCCACATCCGGGACCTGAAGCGTAAGACGATGGATAGTGTTGCCGTCGCGTGCGAAAATATCGCCATTCGCGAGGTCATACCTGTTATCGGCTGGGTGCATGGCGCGCTCCGGAGCGGGGTCCAGGCGGTCACTATACCCGAATCCGTTTGCGTCCGAAGCCGCGCTATCCAGTCGGGCCAGGCGCAACGGCCGAATCCCGGCGTCTCAAGAGGTGAAAATCATGCGGATTCAGCAACGGAACATCACCGGGCCAGCCAGCGGTCGAACGCGGCGTTGGCTGGCCGTGCTGGGCGTATGCGGTGGGTTACTGGCCGCCGGGCTGGCGGAAGCCGCCTGGACCGTGGCGCTGAAGCCCGATCCGCTGACCCGCCAGACACGCTGCCTGATCAGCAGCGAACCGCAAACGACCCCCGACGGCTACGACACCACCCCCGTTTCCCTGATCTTCAACGGCGACAGTCTGATAGTGATCACCGAATCGGAATTGGACCCCTCTTTCACCGACTTGCAGTTGGTGGTGGACAAGAACCCGCCGATTCGCACAGCTCAGATCGCCCGCAAAATGATTCTGGTGTTCAACCAGGATCTGCCGGAATTGGTCCGCCAGTTACGAATCGGCCGCCAGGCGATTATTTATTTGCGCTTCTGGCCGACTTGGCCGGCAACTGAATCATTCGCGGTCCCGTTCAGCCTGAGTGGATTCAGCAAGGCTTACGACGGCCTGAACCAGAATTGTCGGCCCGCGACTGGCCTTGGCCGGCCAGCCAGCTAACCGCAATCACCGACCACCGCAATTCGAGGAGTCCGCCCCATGGGTCTGCGCATGAAATTCAATCTGGTGCTGTTGTTGGCCTTCTTGATCGGCTTGGCGCTGGCGGGGTATCTGTCCGACCGAATCCTCAAGGACAACGCCCGCGAAGAAGTCCTCCAAAGCGCGCGCATCATGATGGAGAGCGCGCTGGGCGCCCGCGCCTACACCGCCGAGCATGTCAAGCCACTGCTGACGCTACAGATGAAGCGGCAGTTCCTGCCGCAGACCGTGTCGGCCTACGCGGCGGCCCAGAGTTTCAAGGCGTTGCGGGCCAAGTTCCCTGAATATACCTACAAGGAAGCCGCGCTCAATCCGACCAACCCAAACGACCGGGCCAGCGACTGGGAGGCGGATATCATCAATGAATTCCGCAACAACGCGGAGCGTAAGGAGTTAATCGTCGAACGGGATACCCCAACCGGACGGATGCTGAATCTGGGACGACCCCTGGGTATTTACGACGAAGGCTGTCTAACTTGCCATGGCAAGGTTGAGGACGCGCCCAAGACCATGACCGACATCTACGGGGTCAACAACGGCTTCGGCTGGAAACTGAACGAGATCATCGGCGCTCAGGTGGTGACGGTGCCGATGTCGGTACCGCTGGCTCGGGCCGAGAAAACCTTCACCACCTTCGGGTTCCTGCTGGGGGGAGTATTTTTGTTGCTGCTGGCGCTGCTTAACATCCTGTTGCACTTCGTGGTGATCCGCCCGGTGGTAAAGATGGCCACTATTGCCTCCGATGTCAGTATGGGCAAGCTGGACGCGCCGGAATATGTCAAGCCGGGTTCGGACGAAATCGCCTCGCTGTCGCAGTCGTTCAGTCGGATGCGGTTGAGCCTGGAAAGCGCCATGAAGATGTTGGGCGAATGAGATGATCGACAGCGGCGAGACCACCGGAGCTCTGCCGCCAAGCATCGGCCGCTACCGCATAGCCGGCATACTTGGCCGGGGCGCCATGG
Organism: Candidatus Contendibacter sp.; assembly: GCA_049290615.1. Taxonomy (GTDB): domain Bacteria; phylum Pseudomonadota; class Gammaproteobacteria; order Competibacterales; family Competibacteraceae; genus Contendibacter. The sequence continues at coordinate 27,454 of JBATNZ010000001.1, read as the reverse complement.
GGATGGTCTATCTTGGTTACGACGAGGCGATTGATCGCAAGGTCGCGATCAAGACTATCCACCGCCGGTTGCTGCGCGGAGAAGACGGCGCCGAGTGGCTGGCGCGGTTTCGCCGCGAGGTCCGCGCCGCTGGGCGCTGCCTGCATCCCAACATCGTCACGATCTTCGAGTACGGCGAGGAGGATGAAGTCCCCTACATCGTCATGGAATACGTGCAGGGCCGGGAACTGCGCGACTATCTCAAGGAGCGCCAGCCGTTGCCGCTGGCCAACGCCGTGGCGGTCATCGTCCAGGTGTTGCAGGCGCTCGGTCATGCCCACGAGAGCGGAGTGGTACATCGCGACATCAAGCCCGGTAATATCATTCTGCTGGCGGATGGACAGGTGAAAGTGACCGACTTCGGGATCGCCCGGCTGGAGACCGCTATCGGAATGACCCAGGTTGGGACGGCCGTGGGTACGCCCAACTACATGGCGCCTGAGCAGTTTCAGGGCAAGGAGGCCGACCGGCGCGTCGATCTCTATGCCAGCGGGGTGGTGCTGTTCGAACTGCTGACCGGTGTGCGGCCTTTCGATGGGCGCGGCGCCAGTGAGTTGATGTATCAGGTGCTGAACGAACCGCCGCGCCGGGCCACGTTGTTGAATCCCCGGCTGCCGCTGGAGCTGGACGCAGTGCTGGACCGGGCGCTGGCCAAGGCGCCGGACAACCGGTTTCAGGATGCCGGCACGTTCATCGCCGCTCTGAAAGGGTTGAAGCTGGTGGAGCACGAGGTGGCGGCTGATGGCTCGACCAAGATTTCGGTGGAGCCGGTCCGGGCGCCGCCGCCGCCGCCAGCCAACACGCCGCAGGGCTGGGATCCAGCCCTGCTGGGGCAGATCGAGCAGCAGTTGATCGTGTATTTGGGGCCGGTCGCTCGAATGCTGGTCCGCAAGGCGGCGTTGCAGGTTGGTAGCCCGAAGGAGCTGATCCAGCAGTTGGCGGACGCCATTCCCAACGAGCAGGACCGGTTGCTGTTCCAGCGGCGGATACGGGCGGTATTGGGCGGTACCGTGGGTGGCTCAGGCACGATGACCAGCGCTTCGGTGATGGGTACCCAGATGAGCGGGGCGCTGGGGCCGTTCGATCAGACCGTGCTGGAAACCGCCCGGCGCGACTTGACGGTCTATCTCGGCCCCATCGCCAAGGTGCTGGTCAAGCAGGTCGCTCCCAAGGCCCGGACGCCCCAGGAGTTATACCAGAAGCTGGCCGAGCATATCCCCACCGCCGCCGACCGGACGGCCTTCCTCAAGCGGGCGCCGGGTGGGGAGGTCGCTTAAGGAGCAGCAACCTCCCGACGTTTGGCACAGCCGGCGGGTGGTATTTCGAGATACCACCATTGGAGTCATGACATCGCCCCCACCGTTTTTACCTGCCGATAGTCTGTCAATAAAAACAAATCTCCGTTCTGACTCAGTCCGAACTGCGAATTGCGGTAGACTGTCACCTTAATCAGCCAAATAAACGACGGGGAGAACCTTCCCGTGGAAAACAACGACTCCATCATCTTTCGCAGTGGCCTGACCATGGGCGGCATCGTGCTGCTGGCGCTGCTGAGCATGGTCAGTTCAGTGTTCATCGCCGAATCCAGCAAGGGCGACGCCGCCGCTATCAATCTGGCCGGTTCGCTGCGCATGCAGTCCTACCGCATCGCCACCCGCTTGCAAAATCCCGTCGGTGTCGAAACCAGCCACACCGGGGAAGTCGCCCGGGAAATGAGCGAATTCGAGCGCCGGTTGGAGCGTCTCTGGCAAACCGGCGCCATTGCGCCGACCGAAGACAATCCCCGAAACCGGACGCTCCGGACGATTGAATCGTTCTGGCGCGATACGCTGCGGCCGATCCTGGAAACCTCGGCCGCGGACGCGCCGCCGACCACCGCCTACCTGCGCCAGGTGGACGACTTTGTCGCCAAGCTGGACGCCTTCGTCAAACTGCTGGAGCAGGACACCGAGGCGAAAATCCTGCTGCTGCGACTGGTGCAGGGCATCGCGTTGTTCATGACTCTGGTATTGATCTTTGCCGCCATGTACCAGTTGCACAGTGGCGTGGTGGCGCCGCTGCGCGATCTGGTGGAACTGGCGCGCAAAGCGCGGCGCGGCGATCTGTCGGTCCGCGCCAGCCACGTTGGCAACGACGAGCTGGGCGTGCTGGGTCACGCCTTCAATCTGATGGCCGCCGACCTGTCGGCAATGTACGCCGACCTGGAAGCGCGGGTCGAACAGCAGACCCAGGCGCTAAGAATCAGCAATCGCTCGCTGGAGCTGCTGTACCACACCGCCCGTCGTCTCGGCGAGTCGGTTCCCGACGAGGCAACCTACCGGGCGCTGCTGGCGGAAATCGAAAAGCTGACCGGCATGGGCTTGGTCACGCTCTGCCTGATCCATCCCGCCACCCACCAGGCCACCCAGGTTTTCACGGCCCGCCTGCGTCCGGCGAGTGTTCCGCCATTCTGCAACCGCCCGAACTGCGAGCCTTGTCTGGGCGACGGCGCCACCCATCCGCTGGAGGTCGGCTGCGATATTTTTTCGATACCGGTCAAGGACCAGGAACAGCAGTTCGGGGTGCTGATCGTCCGCAATCCCGGTCCGGAATCGGTCGCCACCTGGCAATTGCCACTGCTGGAAGTGGTAGCGCGCAATATCGCCGCCGCGCTGCGGGCCAACGAGCAGACCGAACATCGCCGGCGGCTGGCGCTGCTGGAAGAACGCAACGCCATCGCGCGCGAGCTGCACGATTCCCTGGCGCAGTCGTTGTCGTATCTGAAGATCCAGATCAGCCGCCTGCAAACCCTGCTCGGCGGCCCGGAACCGACCCTTGAGGTCGGTAACATTGTGGCCGAACTGCGCGAGGGACTGAGCAGCGCTTACCGCCAGTTGCGGGAACTGCTCACCACTTTTCGCCTGAAGATGGAACATCCCGGGCTCGAGGACAGCCTGCGCGAGGCGGTTGAGGAATTCAGCCGGCGCGGCCGGCTGCCCGTCGAACTGGACTGCGCCGGCTGGCGGTGCGTGCTCAGTCCCAACGAGCAGATTCACGTCATGCAGATCGCCCGGGAAGCGCTGAACAACGCGGTGCAACATGCGCGCGCCAGCCGGATCGTGGTCCTGTTGCGTGGCCCGAGCGCGGGCGAGGCCACCATCGGCATCAGCGACGATGGCGTCGGTCTTCCGGCCAAACCCGAACGCGAGAACCACTTCGGCCTCAATATCATGCGCGAACGGGCGCGATGCCTGGGCGGTACGTTGGATCTGCAATCCCGGCCCACCGGCGGCCTGCTGGTGCGGTTACGGTTCATCCCCGCCGCCCATCGAGGGCTGACGACCGAGATCGAACCCGAGGCAAGTCATGTTTGACGAGGTCCAGACGGTGTTGGTCATCGACGATCATCCGCTCATGCGCAAGGGAATTCTGCAACTCATCGCCATGGAGAATTCCCTGCGGGTGGCCGGCGAGGCCGGCGATGGTCGCCAGGGTCTGGAACTGGCCCGACAGCTCCAGCCGGATTTGATTCTGCTGGACCTGAACATGCGCGGCCTGAGCGGTCTGGACACGCTGAAGGCGCTCAAGGCCGCCGATCTGGATGCCCGGGTGATCATCCTCACCGTCTCCGACCACGAGGACGACGTGGTCGCGGCGCTGCGGGCCGGCGCCGACGGCTATCTGCTCAAGGACATGGAGCCCGAGGACGTCCTGGACAGCCTCAAAGCCGCGGCGCAGGGCCGAATGGCGCTCGGCGAAGGGGTCGCGGAGATTCTGGCCGATGCCCTGCGCCACCAAAGCCAGCTCAGGCCGGTGGATAGCGCCAAGCTGACCGAGCGGGAACGGGAGATCCTCTCGCTCATCGCCGTGGGCCACAGCAATAAACTGATCGCCCGCGAGTTGAAAATCACCGAGGGCACCGTGAAGGTGCATGTCAAGCACCTGCTGCGCAAGCTTGATCTGGCTTCGCGGGTCGAGGCGGCGATCTGGGCGGTCAAGAACGGTTTTCGCAAGTAGCGGGGCGCGGCGATACTACGGCGTAATGTCATGTCGTGCTCGGAAACGAGGCCGAGGGCGGCAGCCACACATCAAGGTCGTCCGATCAGACTGGGACCAGTCTCACTTGCCACCCGGTCGTGGCAGTTCACCACTGCCATGGCCAAATTATAAGGTTGGGATTGCGCCGCGCTTTATCCCAGTGGTTTCAACGCTTGGAGCGCCTCTACCCAGTCCACGGCCCGATGCTCCCTCCCTCCATTGCCCGCTGCACCAGCGTCTGGTGCAAGCCGGCGATGAGGTCGGACTGGGTGATCATACCCGCCAGTTTGCCGCCGGTATCGACTACCGGTAGATGATGCAAGCCAAAATCAGACAGCATGGGCACCAGTTCCAGCAAGGGTTGGTCTTCACGGACCGTCTGAACCGTGCGGGTCATCACATCCTCGACCAGCGGTTCGTTCCCCGATTGCCCGGACAACCAAACGGCCAGGGTGTGCGCATCCTGCTGCAAGCCTTCAATCGGGATGTGCTTGAGCAGATCGACGAGGGTGACCACCCCCACCAGTTGGCCGATGTGATCGAGCACGGGTAGCGCCCCGACCTTGTGTTGGCGCAACAGACGCCAAGCCTCGCCTGCCCATTGCTGGGCAGAAACCGTCACCACTTCGCGGGACATCACGGATGCACAGTTGAGTTCGCCAAACACCCGGCTTATCGCATTATCCTCCGCCTGCGCCATCAAGCGTCGCAATTCGGCGGTACCGATGTCCGGCATCACCCGCTCCTTGGCCAGCACCGCGCGCACGTCCTCGGCTTGTATCCCAGTACGCTCGGTGGGCAAGGGATCGCCCGTACCGTGTGGGGCGGGCTTGGGCGAGCGCGGCTGATGCGGATACGTGCGACCGAGCAGGCGATTGAGCCCCCAGGCCAAAAGCAACAACAAAAGGGTATTGAGCGCTACGGGGATCAGTAGATAGCCGTAACTGAATTGCTGTGCTTCGTGGTGGGCCAAAATGGGGATGAGCGTGGTAGCTCCGCCCGGTGGATGCAGGCAATGCAGGCGCAGCATGGCCAAGGCGGTCAAAAGGACAGCAAGGCCGCAGGCCAGCAGGGGGGGCTCAACCCAGCGCGCCAGGGTAATACCGATGGTGACGCTGATCAGTTGGCCACCGACCAAGGGCCAAGGCTGGGCCAACGGGCTGGTTGGCAAGGCCAGTAAGATGATGGCCGAGGCACCCATCGAGGCAATCAGTACCGGCGCCAAAGCGCCGGGCACCAGCAAGGTAGAGAGAATACCCGTAATCAACACCGCCACTCCTATGGCGACGGCGGAGCGCAGCGCCTCCCGCGCGGAAAGCGGCGGAGTGTCCGGTAAGCAACTCTGGAGAAAAGCAAACATGGTTCTATTAAACCAGAGGTGTGAGAGGTATCTCCCAGTATTTAAGAATACCTCCAAGGGGGTATTCTTCGTTGAAGACTTTTCCAGACACCTACATAAATTTTATTAAAAAAATTTATAAAACAATTAGTTAATAGAATTAAATTAAGTACTCCAAAAGAGGTAAATATACAACGAAAACGTCTTAAATCCAGAAAAAACCTTGATTTTTGTCAATCTATTGCTCCCCTCCCGCGCGTAATATTGCACTCGCAGCATTTTTACGAGGTCCGCAATGGCTACGCTCAAACAAAAACAGATCTCCGTTCTGACGATGAACACCATGGCTTTCGCGGTGAATTTCGCCGTGTGGGTCATGTTTTCCGTCATTGGGATCAAGATCAAGGCTGAACTGAATCTCAACGAAACCGAATTTGGCCTGCTGGTGGCCACCCCGATCCTGACCGGTTCGCTGGTGCGCCTGCCGCTGGGCATCCTGACCGACCGTTACGGCGGAAGAATCGTGTTCTTCATTCAGATGCTCCTGGTGTCGATTCCGACCTGGCTGGTCACCTACGCCACCGAATACTGGCAATATTTGGTGCTCGGCCTGTTCGTCGGGCTGGCCGGCGGCTCCTTCGCGGTCGGAATCGCCTACACCTCAACCTGGTTCAGCAAGGAGCGGCAGGGCACGGCGATGGGCATTTTCGGCGCCGGCAACGCCGGCTCGTCGCTGACCAAGTTCATCGCCCCGATGATCATCGGGGCGTTCGGCGCCTGGCAAATGGTCCCCAGGATTTACGCCGTCGCCATGGTGGTGATGGCGGTGCTGTTCTGGTTCTTCACCTATACCGACCCGTTGCACGAGAAGGGCGCCGACCAGAACCGCGTCCGCCCGACGCTGGGCCAGCAGCTCACGCCGCTGGCTGACGCGCGGGTATGGCGCTTCGGTCTGGCTTACGCCTTCGTGTTCGGCGCGTTCGTGGCCATGGCGTTGTGGCTGCCCAAGTACTATGTCGGCGAATACGGCCTGCCGCTGGCCACCGCCGCCTTTCTGACCATCTTCTTCGACCTGCCTTCCGGGGCGATTCGCGCCTTGGGGGGCTGGGCCTCGGACAAATGGGGCGGCAACACCGTGACCTGGTGGGTGCTGTGGATCAGCCTGATTTGCCTGTTCCTGCTGAGCTATCCGCCCACCACCCTGATCATTCACGGCATCAAGGGCGAAGTCTCGGTCAATCTGGCCGTGGGCATCGTGCCGTTCACGATGCTGGTGTTCGTCGTCGGCCTGGCGCAGGGCTTCGGCAAGGCCAGCGTCTATCGCAGTCTGGCCGATCATTATCCCACCCAGATGGGCGTAGTCGGCGGCATCGTCGGCCTGATCGGCGGTCTGGGTGGCTTTGTCCTGCCGATCATGTTCGGCGTCGCCGCCGACGCCGTTGGCGTGCGCAGCAGTTGCTTCATGCTGATGTTTCTGCTGGTGGTGGTCACCATGATCTGGACCTGGGTGGCCGAGAACAACGAGCGCGAGGCCATTCTGGAGCGGCACGCCGACGTCCGCGCTGAACTGGTGGGCGCCGAACTCATCGAGCGAGCGCACCGTCGCCCGCATCTGCTGATCGACTGGCGACCGGATGACGAGACGTTCTGGGAGCAGACCGGCCGGCGCATCGCCAACCGCAACCTGTGGCTGTCCATGCCCGCGCTGCTGCTGGCCTTCGCGGTCTGGGTGGTGTGGAGCGTGATCGTGGTCGAACTGCCGCACGTCGGCTTTAAGTTCACTACCAACCAACTGTTCTGGCTGGCGGCGCTGCCGGGGTTGTCGGGGGCGTTCTTCCGGGCGCTGTACGCGTTCGTGGTGCCGGTCTTCGGCGGCCGCAACTGGACGGTATTCAGCACCGCCCTGCTGTTGTTGCCGACCTTGTGGATCGGCGTCGCGGTGCAGGATATCAACACCAACTACGCGGTGTTCGTGGTCATCGCCCTGCTATGCGGCCTTGGGGCGGGCAACTTTTCCTCCAGCATGGCCAACATCAGCTTCTTCTATCCGCAGCGGCTGCAAGGCACCGCGCTGGGCCTGAATGGCGGCATTGGCAACCTGGGCGTTGGACTGGCGCAGCTCATTGCGCCCATCGCCGTTTACAGCGGAGCGCTGCTGATTCTGGGCGGCAACGCGCAAAGCCATACCGATGGCGGGGTAAACACGCAAATCTGGGTACAGAACGCCGGCTTCATCTGGGTGCCATTCATCGTCGCCGCCGCCGTCGCCGCCTACTTTGGCATGGACAACATCGCCAGCGTCAAGGCCGGTTTCGCTGAGCAGGTGGCGATCTTCAAGCACAAGCATCAGTGGTTGATGAGCTGGCTCTATACCGGCACCTTCGGTTCGTTCATTGGTTTGGCGGTCAGCTTCCCGATGCTGGTCAACACCGAGTTCCCCGGGGTGGATGCTTTCAAATTCGCCTTCATCGGTCCGTTGCTCGCGGCGCTGGTGCGGCCCATTGGCGGCTGGCTGTCCGACCGTCGGGGTGGCGCGCCCATCACCTTCTGGAGCTTTGTCGTCATGGCGGTGGCTGCTCTGGCTTCCGTGGTATTTCTGCCAGCGGCGGATGGCGGCGGTCATGTGATCGGTTTCGTGGCGATGTTCCTGATCCTGTTTCTCGGCGCCGGGATCGGCAATGGCTCCACTTTCCGCATGATCCCGACCATCTTCCGCACGCTGCACGAACGGGAGGTGATCGATCGCAACGATGCGGCGGCGCTGGAGCAGGCGCGGCGCGTCGGTGCCACCGAGGCCGCCGCCACCATGGGCTTCAGCTCGGCGGTCGCGGCTTTCGGCGGGTTCTTCATCCCGATTGCCTGCGGCACCTCTATCAATCTAACCGGCAGTCCGCAAGGCGCGCTCATCTTTTTCAGCCTGTTCTACCTGAGTTGCTTATGGATTACCTGGCGGTGGTATTCCGGCAAGGAAGCGGAGGTTCCTTGTTGACTTGCACCCTTGCCCTCACCCCCATCCCCTCTCCCAGAGGGAGAGGGAACATTGCTCATTACTCCCCCTCTCCCTCTGGGAGAGGGCTAGGGTGAGGGAGAAATGAATTTCAAAAAATATCCTTCCGCGACTGGAGCACGAAAACCCTATGACCGAACACAACCCCCGTACCTGGCTGAGCGCCTGGACCCCGGAAGATCCGGGGTTCTGGGAAGCCACCGGCAAAAGTCTGGCTTGGAAGACGCTGACCATCACCACCCTGAACCTGATGATGGCTTTCATCGTCTGGTTCGTGGTTAGCGCCTTGGTCGTTCGCCTGCCCAACGTCGGTTTCAAACTTAGCGCGACTGAACTGTTCTGGCTAACTGCGATGCCTGGCTTTGCCGCCGGCATCCTGCGCACCCTTCATACCTTCCTGGTGCCGATTTACGGCACCCGCCATGTTGTCGCCTTCTCGACTCTTTCGCTGCTGATCCCCGCGCTTGGCTGGTTCTACGTCGTGCAGGATCCCACCACGCCCTATTGGATCCTGCTCACGCTGGCGTTCCTGGCGGGCCTCGGCGGCGGCAATTTTTCCTCGTTTATGCCCTCGACCAGCTTGTTCTTCCCGAAACGCCTGCAAGGCACGGCGCTGGCGATCCAGGCCGGCATCGGCAATTTCGGCGTCAGCGTGGTGCAGTTCATCACGCCGTGGATCATCGGTTTCGCCCTGTTTGGGACGCTGGCCGGCGATCCGCTGACCTTTACCAAGGGTGCCGTAAGCAAGCCGATGTGGCTGCAAAACGCTGCGCTGATCTACGTGCCGTTCATCGTGGTGTTCGCCATCGCCGCTTGGGTGATGCTGAAGTCGGTGCCGGTGCGGGCCAACATCAAGGAACAGTTCGATATCTTCGGCAACAAGCACACCTGGACGATGACCAGCCTGTACATCATGACCTTCGGTTCGTTTTCTGGCTTCGCCGCGACCTTCCCACTGCTTATCAAGCAACTCTACGGCGGTTTGCCCGGCGGCCCGGACCCGCTGGCCTACGCCTTCTACGGCCCGCTGATCGGTTCCGCCGCCCGCGTCATCGCCGGCCCAATTTCCGACAAGTTCGGCGGCGCCATCGTGACGCAGATTTCCGGCCTTGGCCTGCTGGCCTGCCTGATCGGCGTGACCTTGTACACCAGCCCCACCTCGATGGAGCAGTTCCCGATGTTTGTCGGGTTGATGCTGGCGGTGTTCTTTTTCACTGGCGTCGGCAACGCCAGCACCTTCAAGCAGATGCCGATGATCTTCGAACCGCGTCAGGCCGGTGGCGTGATTGGCTTTACCGGTGCGATGGCGGCGTTCGGGCCGTTCATTTGGGGTTCGCTGGTAGGCGCATCGCTCGCTGTTACCGGTTCGGTCAACGCCTTCCTGTACGGACTGGTCGTTTTCTATGTCGTCAACGTGGGGATCAACTGGTGGTTCTACGCCCGCAATGGGGCGGAAAAGCCGTGCTGATTTTTTCTCCCCTCTCCCCGTGGGAGGGCTTTGTAGGGCTTTGTAGGGCGGGTTAGCGGAGCGTAACCCGCCGAAACCGGACGCCGCAGTTGGCGCGGCGGGTTACGGGCTGACGCCCTAACCCGCCCTACAGTTGCAAAAGCTAAGGGGTAACCAGATATGAGTCACTTTCTCGACCGGCTGAATTTCCTAAAGAAAGTCACCGACACCTTTTCCGGCGAGCACGGCATTGTCACCAACGAGGACCGTGGCTGGGAGGACGCTTATCGCGCCCGCTGGCAGCACGACAAGATCGTGCGCTCCACCCACGGCGTGAACTGCACCGGCTCCTGTAGCTGGAAGATTTACGTCAAGAACGGCCTGGTCACCTGGGAAACCCAGCAGACCGACTATCCCCGCACCCGCGACGATCTGCCCAACCACGAGCCGCGCGGCTGCCAGCGTGGCGCGTCTTATAGCTGGTATCTGTACAGCGCCAACCGGGTGAAATACCCGATGGTGCGCGGTCGGTTGTTGAAGTTGTGGCGCGAGGCGCTGGCGGCTAAGAGAGACCCGGTGGACGCCTGGGCCTCCATCGTCGAAGACCCGACCAAGGCTGCCGAGTACAAGACCAAGCGCGGTCTGGGCGGCTTCGTTCGCGCCACTTGGGAGGAGGTCAACCCGCTCATCGCCGCCGCTAACGTCTACACCGCCAAGCAGTACGGCCCGGACCGCATTTACGGCTTCTCGCCGATTCCGGCGATGTCGATGGTGTCCTACGCCGCCGGCTCCCGCTATCTGTCGCTGATCGGCGGCGCCTGCGGTTCGTTTTACGACTGGTACTGCGATCTGCCACCAGCTTCCCCGATGATCTGGGGCGAACAGACCGACGTACCAGAATCCGCCGACTGGTATAACTCCACGTTTTTAATGATGTGGGGTTCCAACGTCCCGCAGACCCGTACCCCCGACGCCCACTTCATGACCGAGGTGCGCTACAAGGGCACCAAGATCGTGGTGGTTTGCCCAGATTATTCCGAGGCGTCCAAATTCGCTGACATCTGGCTGCATCCCAAGCAGGGCACCGACGCCGCCGTCGCCATGGCGATGGGCCACGTCATCCTGCGCGAGTTCCATCTCGACGGGAAGTCGGAGTACTTCAACAAGTACGTGCGCGAAACCACCGATTTCCCGTACTTGGTGCTGCTCGACCCGCGGGATGATGGAACCTATGTCAACGGCCGATTCCTGCGCGCCTCCGATTTGGCCGGCAACGCCGAGCAAGCCAATAATCCCGAGTGGAAGACGCTCGCCTTCGACGAGAACAGCGGAAATTTAATTGTCCCGAACGGCTCCATCGGCTTTCGCTGGGGCGAGAAGGACGGCATGGTCGGCAAATGGAACCTGGAGCCGAAGGAAGCGCTGAGCAGCGCCGAAACCCAGTTGCGGCTGTCGGTGAACGACATCAAGGATGAAGTGGTGCCGGTCGCTTTCCCCTATTTCGGTTCGACCAAACACCCGCATTTCGCCTGCACCAGTCACGCCGAAATTCAGGTGCGCAACGTCCCGGCCAAAAAGGTCAAGCTTGCGAACGGCAGCGAGGCGCGAGTCGCCACGGTGTACGACCTGACCCTGGCGCAGTATGGTCTGGATCGCGGGCTCGGTGGGGAAAATGTCGCCAAGACCTACGACGACGACGTGCCCTACACCCCCGCCTGGCAGGAGAAGATCACCGGCGTGCCGCGCGCCCAAATCATCACGGTCGCCCGCCAGTTCGCCGAAAACGCCGATAAGACCCACGGCAAGTCGATGATCATCATCGGCGCGGCGATGAACCACTGGTATCACATGGATATGAACTACCGGGGCGTCATCAACATGCTGATGATGTGCGGCTGCGTCGGCCAGAGCGGCGGCGGCTGGTCGCACTACGTCGGCCAGGAGAAGCTGCGCCCGCAAACCGGTTGGACCGCGCTGGCATTCGCGCTGGACTGGCACCGCCCGCCCCGGCACATGAACTCGACCTCGTTCTTCTATATCCACAGCAGCCAGTGGCGGCACGAAAAGCTGGCGATGACCGAGATTCTCTCGCCGCTGGCCGACCCGCAACAATGGCGGGGAACACAGATCGACTACAACGTGCGCTCAGCGCGCATGGGTTGGTTGCCAACCGCGCCGCATTTCGACGCCAATCCGCTGAATATCGCGAAAGCCGCCGAGGCCGCCGGCCAAGCGCCGGCCGCGTACCTGGCCGCGAATCTGAAGGCCGGCAAGGTCAACTTCGCTTTTGAAGATCCGGACAACCCGGTCAACTTTCCGCGCAACCTGTTCGTGTGGCGCTCCAACCTGCTCGGCTCCTCCGGCAAGGGCCACGAGTATTTTCTCAAGTACCTGCTGGGCACGACCCACGGCGTGCAGGGCAAGGACTTGGGCGAGGAAGGTGGCGAGAAGCCGCTGGAAGTGAAGTGGCGCGACGCCGCGCACGGCAAGCTCGACCTGCTGGTGACCCTGGACTTCCGCATGTCCACCACCTGCATGTATTCGGACATCGTGCTGCCGACCGCGACCTGGTACGAGAAGAACGATCTCAACACCAGCGACATGCACCCGTTTATCCATCCGCTGAGCGCGGCGGTGGACCCGGCCTGGGAAGCGCGGACCGATTGGGACATCTTCAAGGGTATCGCCAAGACCTTCTCGGAAGTTTGCGTCGGTCATCTCGGTGTCGAGAAGGACATCGTTGCGCTACCGACCTTGCACGACACCCCGACCGAACTGGCCATGCCGGACGTGCGCGACTGGAAGAAGGGCGAATGCGACCTGATTCCCGGCAAGACCGCGCCGAGCCTGATCGTGGTCGAGCGCGACTATCCGAACACTTACAAGAAATTCACCTCGGTCGGTCCGCTGCTGGACAAGCTGGGCAACGGCGGCAAGGGCATCAGTTGGAACACCGAGCACGAGGTCGAGGCGCTGGCGACGCTCAATTACACGGTGCTGGAGGAAGGCGTTTCCAAGGGTCGCCCGCGCATCGACAGCGACATCGACGCCGCCGAGATGGTGATGATGCTGGCCCCAGAGACCAACGGCCACGTCGCGGTGAAAGCCTGGGCGGCGCTGGGCAAGATCACCGGCCGCGACCATACCCATCTCGCCCTGCCCAAGGAGCACGAGAAGATCCGCTTCCGCGACATCCAGGCCCAACCACGCAAGATCATCTCCTCGCCGACCTGGTCCGGGCTGGAAGACGAGAAGGTCTCGTACAACGCCGGCTACACCAACGTCCACGAGCTGATCCCGTGGCGCACCGTGACCGGTCGCCAGCAGTTCTATCAGGATCATGCCTGGATGCTGGGCTTCGGCGAGGCGATGTGCGCCTACCGGCCGCCGGTGGACATGAAGACCGTCGAGCCGATCATCGGCAAGAAGCCCAACGGTAACCAGGAAATCGTGCTGAACTTCATCACCCCGCACCAGAAGTGGGGCATCCACAGCACCTACACCGACAACCTGCTGATGCTCACCCTGTCGCGCGGCGGTCCGATCATCTGGATTTCCGAGGTGGACGCCAAAAAGGCCGGCATCGAGGACAACGACTGGATCGAGGCCTACAACGTCAACGGCGCGATTGCGGCGCGGGCGGTGGTCAGCCAGCGGGTGCCGGAAGGCATGTCGATGATGTACCACGCCCAGGAGAAGATCGTGAACACGCCCGGTTCCGAAACCACCGGTACCCGGGGCGGGATTCACAATTCCGTCACCCGCACCGTGCTGAAGCCCACCCACATGATCGGCAGTTATGCCCAGCAGAGCTACGGCTTTAACTACTACGGCACCGTCGGCGCCAACCGCGACGAGTTCATCATCGTCCGCAAGATGGCCAAGATCGACTGGATGGATGGTGAATCGCCGGCCGAGGTCGAGGCGGCAGGTCACTGATTACAGCCCCCTCACCCTAGCCCTCTCCCACGGGGAGAGGGAACTGGCTCCCCTCTCCCCGTGGGAGAGGGGTTGGGGGTGAGGGTGAATGCTAGGGCGATAAATCGATTGAGGATTAAGCAATGAAAGTACGCGCGCAAATCGCCATGGTCCTGAACCTGGACAAGTGCATCGGCTGTCACACCTGTTCGGTGACCTGCAAGAACGTTTGGACCAGCCGCGACGGCATGGAATACGCCTGGTTCAACAACGTCGAGACCAAGCCCGGCATCGGCTATCCCAAGGATTGGGAGAACCAGCAGAAATGGAACGGCGGCTGGAAGCGGCGCAAGGACGGCAAGATCGAACCGAAACAAGGCGGCAAGTGGCGGATATTGGCCAACATCTTCGCCAATCCTGATTTGCCGGCCATCGACGACTATTACGAGCCGTGGGATTACGACTACGCGCATCTGCAAAACGCGCCGGAGTCGAAAGCCATGCCCACCGCCCGGCCCCGTTCCGCCATCAGCGGCGAGCGGATGGAGAAAATCCACTGGGGGCCGAATTGGGAGGAAATCCTCGGCACCGAGTTCGCCAAGCGCTCGAAGGACTACAACTTCGAGAGCGTGCAGAAGGAGATGTACGGCGAGTTCGAAAACACCTTCATGATGTATCTGCCGCGCCTGTGCGAGCACTGCCTGAACCCGGCCTGCGTCGCCTCCTGCCCCAGCGGTGCGATCTACAAGCGCGAGGAGGACGGCATCGTCCTGATCGATCAGGACAAATGCCGGGGTTGGCGGATGTGCGTGTCCGGCTGTCCGTACAAGAAGATTTACTACAACTGGAACACCGGCAAGTCGGAGAAGTGCATTCTCTGCTATCCCCGCATCGAGTCCGGCCAGCCGACGGTCTGCTCGGAAACCTGCGTGGGCCGCATCCGCTATCTGGGCGTGCTGCTCTACGACGCCGACAAGATCGAGCAGGCCGCCAGCGTCGCCGACGACAAGAGCCTGTATCAGGCCCAACTCGACATGTTCCTCGATCCCTTCAGCCCGGTCGTGCAGGCCGAGGCGCGCAAGGCCGGCATTCCCGAGGCATGGCTGGAAGCGGCCCAGGACTCGCCGATCTACAAGATGGCGATTGACTGGAAGATCGCTTTCCCGCTGCATCCCGAGTACCGCACTCTGCCGATGGTCTGGTACGTGCCGGCCTTGTCGCCGATCCAGGCCCGGGCCGAAGCCGGCCAGATCGGCATGAACGGCATCATTCCCGATGTCGGCTCGCTGCGGATTCCGCTGAAGTATCTGGCCAACCTGTTGACCGCCGGCGACGAGAAGCCGGTCAAGCTGGCGCTGGAGCGGATGCTGGCGATGCGGGCCTACATGCGGGCCAAGACGGTGGACGGCGAGGTGAGGGAGGACGTGTTGAAGGTGGTCAATCTGCGCATCGATCAGGTGGAGTCGATGTACCGCTATCTCGCGATTGCGAACTACGAGGATCGCTTCGTCATCCCGACCTCGCACCGTGAATACGCCAGCGCCACCTACGACGCCTTCGGCGAGCGCGGCGGTTGTGGCTTCAGCTTCGGCAATGGCTGCTCGCCGGGAACAGATAAAACCAACCTGTTCGGTGGCAAGAAGGTGACGGTTCGCCGGGCGAATCCGATCAAGGTGGAGCCGCCGACCAAAGCCTGAACCGCGCAAACGCCCCTCTCCCTCCGGGAGAGGGGCAGGGGTGAGGGTGCTGGTATCGGGCACCGTATGCACGAGGTGGAATTGATGAAAACCCTGAAAGTCCTATCGGCCCTGCTGTGCTATCCGCAACCGGAAATGCAGGCCGCGCTGGGTGAAATGGCGGAAGTACTGGATCGGGAAAAGCTGCTGCCGGAGCGGGAACGCCGAGCACTGCGGGCATTCATGAACCGGCTGGAACGAACCGACCTGATGGAATTGCAGGAGCGGTACGTGGCGTCGTTTGATCGGGGCCGCGCGCTGTCCCTGCACCTGTTCGAGCACGTTCACGGCCAGTCGCGGGATCGCGGTCAGGTCATGGTTAACCTGCTGGAGGTTTACCGCCGGCACGGTTTTGAACTGAGCGCCCGCGAACTGCCCGACTACATCCCGCTGCTGCTGGAATACCTGGCGCAGCGGCCGGCGGGCGAAGCGCTGGACACACTGGTCGATGCGATGCATGTGCTGTCGTTGCTGGGCGCGCGGCTGGCCGAGCGCGGCAGCGACTATCACGTCGTGTTCGACGCCCTCGCCGCGTTGGTCGGCGAACCGGCGGACATCGCCGATATTCGCCGGCAGGTCGCCACCGAAGGTCCCGACGAAACGGTGGTGAACATGGACAAGATTTGGGAGGAGGAGGCAGTGACTTTTCTGGCGGCGGGTCGGGAGGGTTGCGGAGCCAGTCGCGTGGGTCCACGCGAAGCGCAGCCGGTGCAATGGATGCCCCGGCCCGGCCAGGCGCAACAGCTCGCTTGATCCCTATGAAATCTCCCTTCGCCTCCGAACCACCCCGGCGCTTCGCGCCACCCCTCCTTAGCCAAGGAGGGGAACAAGACGATGTGGCGCATGGCTCCCCTCGCCCGCAAACGGAAGAGGGGTTGGGGACGAGGGCGTTTTTCCAGCATTCGAGGCTACGATCATGAGTTACCTGGATACCCTGTTATTCGGTGTTTATCCCTATCTGGCCGGCACGGTGTTCCTGCTCGGCAGCCTGGCGCGCTTCGACCGCGACCAGTTCACCTGGAAGGCGCATTCCAGCCAGATTCTCAGCAACCAGAACATGCGGCTGGCCAGCAATCTATTCCATGTCGGCATCATTTTGTTGTTCTTCGGCCACTTCTTCGGCATGTTGACGCCGCCGGAGATCCTGCACGCCTTGGGCGTTTCCGCCAGCGCCAAACAAGTGCTGGCGGTTGTTGCCGGGAGCATCTTCGGCCTGATGTGCTTTGTCGGCCTGACCATGCTGGTGCGGCGGCGGCTGACCGATCCGCGAGTGCGGGCGACCAGCACCAAGATGGACATCTTTATCCTGCTGCTGCTGTATGTGCAGTTGATTCTCGGTCTGTTGACCGTGCCGCTGTCGCTGATGCATCTGGACGGCGGCAACATGCTGCTGCTGATGAGTTGGGCGCGGAATATCGTCACCTTCGATCCTGCGGAAGCGATAGCCGCCGTGGCACCTATCGGCTTCCTGTTCAAGCTGCACATGGTGCTGGGCATGACGGTGTTTCTGGTGTTCCCGTTCAGCCGGCTGGTGCATATCTGGAGCGCGCCGGTCACCTATCCGGCCCGGCCGTATCAGGTGGTGCGGCAACGTTGATCCGCCGCCGACCCTTCCCCCGAACGGGGGGAGGGTGTCTTGGCGGAACCATGGGTTGTCGACTCCCCCTCCGTGGGGGGTGAACGCTGACGTCGCCCTGATTGCAAGCCTTGGCCGCGCTGATCCGCTATAGCGCTCCTATTTGATTTGTGGAATCGCCGCTTCGAACCACCCCGGCGCTACGCGCCACCCCTCCTTGTCCAAGGAGGGGAAATTCCACAACCTGTGTAGGAGCGCTATATATTCCCGGCGTGCGGGCGGCGATTCGCGCCGTGGCTGACGGTCAGGATGGCCCGGCCAGCGCTTCCTCCACCCGCGCCGCCAGCCGGTCCAGGGCGGTTCCGAAGAAATGGTCCGCCCCAGGGACGACATGTAGCCGGGCGGCTGGATGCCAGCGGGGCAACAGCGCCCGCAGCGCGTCCAGCGGCGCCATGCGGTCGCGATCACCGACGATCACCGCCAGCACCGGCGGCGGGGCAGCCGGCTCGAAATCCAGAAACAGCACCGGCGGCGCCACCAGCAACTGTCGATGCACCGTGGCCAGCGGTGGGTTCAGGCCCAGGTTGACCCAGGCGCCAAAGGAATAGCCGGCCAGGTCGGTCACGGTTTTGCCCAGCCCGCTTAGATGCGCCGCCGCCGCCCGCACGTCGTCCCGCTCGCCGTCACCGCCGCCGTAATCGCCCCCACTCGCGCCGACGCCGCGAAAGTTGAAGCGCAGCGTGCTATAACCCCGCCGCTGATAGACCTCGGCCAGGGTCGTCACCACCGGGTTGTTCATCTCGCCGCCGTACAGCGGGTGCGGGTGGGTGATGACCACCGCGTTCGGGCTGGACGCCAGATACCGTTGGCCCTCCAGCCGCAACGGGCCGGCGGTGAAAAATACACTGTGCTCGGCCGCGGGCATGGCGAACCCTCTCCGATTGGACTCAGAGGCGTTTTTATACAGCCTCTCGTGAGCTAACCCTTTGAAAAGAAACCCTCACCCCTGCCCCTCTCCCGCTTGCGGGCGAGGGGTTCTTGTACAGTCTCTCAGACTCCACGGCATTCACGGTACGGGCAACGCGGTCGCTGCCACCACCCTGGCTGAATCCTGTACCAGCAGGCTCTTGAATTCGGTCAGCGGTAGCGGGCGGCCAAAGTAATAACCCTGACCTTCATCGCAGCCGTGGTCGCGCAGAAACGCCAGTTGCTCGATCGTTTCCACCCCTTCCGCTACCACCTCCATCCCCAGACCATGCGCCAGGGTGAGGATTGCATCCACGATGGCGGCGCTGCTGGTGCTGGTTGGCAGATCCATCACGAAGGCGCGGTCGATCTTGAGCACGTCCAGCGGAAAACGCTGCAAGTAGCTCAGCGAGGAGTAGCCGGTGCCAAAGTCGTCGATCGCCACCCGCGCCCCCAGGGTTTTGAAGGTATTCAACGTTGTGAGGTTGTCGTCGGTAGGGTTCATCAGGATGGTCTCGGTCAATTCCAGTTCCAAACAGGCCGGATCGAACTCGGTCTCCTCCAGTACCTCGCGCACCAGATCGGCCAGATTGGCCTGTCGAAACTGCCGGGCCGACAGATTGACCGCCACCCGCAGCCCGGCGAACCCGTCGCGATGCATCTGACCGATCTCGCGCACGGCGGTGCGCAGCACCCATTCGCCCACTTGCAGGATCAGCCCGCTGTCCTCGGCGATGGGAATAAACCGCACGGGCGACAGCAGGCCGAGTTCGGGATGGTTCCAGCGGATCAGCGCCTCGGCGCCCCGGATGGCGCCGACATGGAAATCCCATTTCGGCTGGTAGTACAACTCCAGTTCCCGCTGCTCCACGGCGTGGCGCAAGTGGGCTTCCAGGTTCAAGCGCTCGCGCGACAGCACCGTGGCGCCGGACAGATAGAACTGGTAGTTATTGCGCCCCATGTCCTTGGCCCGATACAGGGCGACATCGGCATTGCGCAACAACGCGTCGGCGTTTTGCCCGTCGCGGGGATACAGGCTGATGCCGATGCTGCAACTGGTATGCAGTTCTTGATCGCTCAGCCGGCAGGGCTGGGCTACGACATCCAGCATGCGCTGCGCGATCCAGGCCGCATCGTCGCTGGTGGCCAGGTCGGGCAACAAAACGGCGAACTCGTCGCCGCCTTGCCGGGAAATGGTGTCGCATTCGCGCACGCATTGCTGCAACCGCGCCGCCATGTCCCGTAATAATTGGTCGCCGACCGCGTGACCAAGGGTGTCGTTGAATCGTTTGAAGTGGTCCAGGTCCACCAGCATCACCCCCACCAGGGTATGATCGCGCCCGGCCCGCAGCAGCGCCTGCCGCAGCCGGTCGGCCACCAGCGCCCGGTTGGGCAAGCCGGTTAGTGCGTCGTATTGGGCCAGATGCTGGACGCGCTCTTCGGCCTGCTTGCGTTTGGTAATATCCTGCACCACGGTCACGAAGTGCTCTATCACGCCGTTCGCCCGCCGCAGGCAACGGCTCGACACGCTGGTATGGAGCAGGTTGCCGTCCTGGCGGATGAAGCGCTTGTCGAGCGAGTACCCCTCGATCCGGCGGTTCATCACCCGCTCGAACTGCACCATCTCGACGGCCAGATCTTCGGGATGGGTCAGCTCGGACCAGCTCAACTGCAGCAGTTGCGCCCGCTGGTAGCCAAGCATCTCGCACAGCCGATCGTTGACCTCCCACCAGCGCTTGTCGGGGCCGGTCAGGGCGATCCCGATCAGCGGCAGCTCGAAATAGCTGCGGAAGCGGGTCTCGCTGGCGCGCAGCGTCTCCTCGATCCGCTTCAGGTCGGCGATGTCGGTATGGGCGCACAGATGGCCGGTAACGCGGCCGGCGCGATCACGCAACGGCACGGCGCGGGTATTGATCCAGGTTTCCCGGCCCGAGGGCGTGCGAAACCGATGCGCGATCACCAATTCGGAACCGTTCTCGACGGCTTGCCGCCAGGCAAGCAGCACCGGATCCCGGTCCTCGGGATGCAAGGCGCTGGTCCACCCCGATCCAGCCGCCTGTTCAGCCGTCAGGCCGGCCAACTGGCACCAGCGGTCGTTAACATAGCGGCACTCGCCTTGGGCGTTGGTCAAAAAGATGCCTACCGGAAGCTGCTCGGTCAGGGTGCGAAACCGCCGTTCGCTGTCGCGCAGGCTGTCCACCGCTTTTCGCTGCCGTTCGATCTCCATTTCCAGCGAATTCGCCCATCCCTGGCGATTGTTGAATTCGGTGTTCAGGGTTTCAAGCTGATGTTGCGCGCGCCGCAACCGGTGGCGTTGCTCGAGAAAGGCCGCGAGCACGCCTCCAGCCAGTCCCAGCACGATCAGCCCACCACCGATCCAGAACCCAAACCGGTTGTAGCCAGGATTATCGGCTCTGGATTCGGTGGCGACCGGCGATGCGCTAGCATTCGCCAAGACCGGCGGCGCACCATTCACGAACCACCCAAGCCACAGCAGCACCAGCACCAGCACCCAACGAATCACCCTATCGCCGGTGTTCGTGGTCATCGCGACGCTCAACCCGTAGCGGTACATCCGTCCGTCCACTCCGATTCGTTTCAAGCGCCCTCCTTAGTTTGTTCGGGATATTTTCAAGGCGTCGCCGCCCGTACATGGTCATCGTAGCCTTGAAGCACAGCATAGGCGGCGAATTCCGCCCCGTCCAACTCGCCCAGAGTCGAGCGCGAACGCCCGGAGGGTGCGAAGCTCGAAGGCGGCCAGTTTGAACAGCCGCAGTTCGGCGGCGGCCTCGCGTCGGGTCAGCATCCAGTCGTAGTAGCGCGCCCAGCGTTCGTTGACGGTATTTTGCAGCCGCCACTGATCACGGCGTTCTGTTGGCCCAGCAGGGGCGTCAGCTACTTGAACGGCAGGGCGAGCACCGCGCCGCGAGCGGCGGCCAGGGCCAGCAAAGCTTCGAGCAGCAGACCCCATTCGCGCCAGGTACGGGCGCGCAGTTTGGCGAGGAGGGTTTGACGGTGGGCGGGCGTCATCATGTTGTGAATTCTGTGGTTGAAAATTCCAGCCCGCGCGATCAATGCGGCGCGGGGCCAAGCAGGTCTTCCACGTCGCGCGCGTCGAAAATCCGTTCGATCCAGGTTTCCAGTTGCGCCGCGTCCGCCTGGCGCAGCCGGACGCCGGCCCATCGGGGCACCCGGCCAAACCGGCGCCGGATCAGTTTGCTCAGAATGGTCAGGGCTTCTTCCTGCTTGCCTTCCTGCTTGCCTTCCTTGAGACCTTCCTGCTTGCCTTCCTTGAGACCTTCCTGCTTGCCTTTTTCCATGCCGATGCCGACCAGTTCCCGGTAGGCGCGGGTTTCTTCGAGGGGGGTGAGGACTTGTAGCATGTTCAGAATCTCCGCGTAGCTTCGACCTTTGTGGCGTTCCACGAACCAGGATAAAAACACTTCCAGCAGCACCGGCGCATCCGGTTCGGTGCGCTGTTCCAGTTGCCGCCACGCCGCCGGGGCCTGGGCGGCCAGTTCCGCCGCGCTGGCCGCCAGCGGCAGGAACACCGCCAGCAGCGGGTGATCCGGTTGCCGGCGCCGGGCTTCGGCCAGGATGCCGTCCAGGTAGACCGGTCGGAGCAGCGGTCCGCTGCCCAACCATCCGGCCCACGGCCAGGCCGGTTCGTCGCTGCCGGCGTTCAGAAACAGCACTTGGCCGTAGACCGGCCGCTCCGGGTGCAGGCGGCGGTAGAGCAGCAGTTCCAGCAGCAGCCGGTCGTAGACATCGCCGCCGGGCTGGGCTTGCACTTCAATCAGGTACGCCGGGCCGTCTTGGCCAGCCGGTTCGAAGACGCCATCGGCCCGCCGTTCCAGTTCCTTGAAGGTGATCGAGCGTCCCTGGTAGGGGCCGGGCAGTTCGATCCCGCCCGTTAGAAACCGGAAGGTCTCCGGACCGGCGGCCAGCAGTTTGTACAGGTGTTTGTCGGTTTTCATGGCCGGGGGGTTCGGAGCGCCGCCATTCATTTAAGAGATTGTAATACTTCGGGCTGTTCGTAATAGGCCAGATCGAGGCGGGTGGCCTGGTCGTGGATGAGGGCGTGGAGGTGATCCTGTACCCGCTCGGTCTGGGCGGCGCGGGTCCAGCGGATCAGGCTGGTCAGGGTCTGGCCGAGCAGCCACGGCAGGGCGATGAGCAGCAGTAGCGGCCAGAGGCCAGCCAGGGGCGCAGTGGGGTTGGGCGCAGCCACCAGGGCAGCGAGGCGATCCACGGTGAGGCGGATGTAACCGTTCAGTTGTTTTGCCCTTCCGGTGGGTTTGGCGAATACTCCACGTTGGGAACTCAATCAGGAATTGAACCATGTTGCAACTCAATATCCACGAAGCCAAAACTCATCTGTCCCGTTACCTGCCGGCATTGGAACGGGGTGAGACGATCCTCTTGTGCAAACGCAATGTGCCGATTGCTGAAATTCGCCCTTTGCCGAAAACACCCGCCCAACCACGCCCGCTGGGCCTGGCCGCCGACCGGGGCGTCGAATTGTCCCCGGAATTCTTCGAGCCGCTGCCCGCTGAGTTGTTAGCGGCTTTTAATGGAATGGGTGCATGAATATTTTGCTCGATACGTGCGTCTTTCTGTGGATCGTGCGCGATTCTCCGCAAGTGTCGGCGACTGCCCGCACCCTGTTCAGCGATCCCACCATAACGTCTATGTGAGCGCCGTATCCGCCTGGGAGATCGCCGTCAAACACAGCTTGGGGCGGTTACCTCTGGCTGAACCGGTTCCCCAATCATCGAGGCTGGCCATAAGTAAAATATGACGCTATTTGCCGCCATCGAATACGCCCTTGTCCTCCGTTGCGTCCAACAGGCGCTGGAAAGTGGCGTCGGGCGCCGCGAACAGGTCCCGTCCCAACCGGACCCGGAATCCCGGCGCGCGCAGGGCCAGGCTCATCAGCACCGGCAGCAGGGCCGCTCGTTCCACCGGATAGCGCGGCGACAGGAACAGTGGGGAGGCGGCGCGGATCAATTCGGCAAGCACGTCGGTTTTCGCCATGGGTTGGATACGGGTGACGGCGAGCCGGCGATCCACTTTGGTGCTGAGCACGAGCGAGGGCCGGATGCTGCGGGTGAAGGAGGCTGCCATGCTGCGGTCCAGTATCCACCGGTGTTCCCCACTGATGGTGGTCGGTTGAAGGCCGGCTTGCAAAGCGGCGGGCAACAAAGTCTGGGTCGGTTCCCGCAAGTACATTTCTTCCCGCAGGGCTTCCACGCGGGTGTGACCGTCCTGGTCTTGGCCGACCAGCAGGGTGTCGTCCGAAACCACCCGCGCGCCCGCGCGGAGCGCCAAAGCACTCAAGGTAGATTTGCCAGCGCGCGATAGTCCCAGCGTGAGTACGGCGCGGTGGTCGAGTGCAAAAGCGGCCCCATGCACGATTGCGCCGCCTTGGCGGGCGAAGGCGTGGCTGACGGCGTAGCCGAACAGTTGTTGAAGCGCATACGACCGTTGGCTGAAAAACGCGGCGGGGGCGGTGAGCATTTCTCCACCCCCCGGCGTGATGGCGACTTGCGCGCTGCCATGGCGCAGGACATCCCGATTCCGGGAGGCGGGGTGGTCTGCGCCGCGCGTCCGCGCCATGAGGTGAAGGTTCGGTGAGGGGGAGTGCGCCGACTCGTCAAGTGCGACGTAGTCCCCCAAAAAGCGGTCCGCCCACAGAAAAGACGGTGCAATTGGACCCGTGATTTGAATGGGGACAAGGAACGGGAAGGACATTAAACAGTGTGGTTACGCAAAGGGCCACACCATTCACATAGTTCCCCCCTTTGCCAAAGGGGGGGGATTTTAACGAGAGGAGAGACCCTCATTCGATTCGCAACGACTTTTCGCGGACACAAGCCCGTTACCGGGTACGCAAGACGAGGGTGCTAAAACAAACATTCCCGCCAGTCGTACCAGTTGTGTTAGCTACCCCGATGACTACCTTTACAGACTCGGTATTATCAATTTCCGCATATCCCTGATAAAAGACAAAAGCTTGGTTGCCTTTTTCACTCAGATTCTGCCGGTTTCGAAGTAGAATTGGGCCGTTTGCAGTGCCAGAACAAGGAACAGAATCTAAGCTATTTGCTGGCTGATATACCAGACACGCTAGAGCGATACCATC
Organism: Candidatus Contendibacter sp.; assembly: GCA_049290615.1. Lineage (GTDB taxonomy): Bacteria > Pseudomonadota > Gammaproteobacteria > Competibacterales > Competibacteraceae > Contendibacter. The sequence continues at coordinate 3,264 of JBATNZ010000001.1, read as the reverse complement.
TTCTGTAGAACTAGTTGGGAGAATTGTGGCTTGCGTGCTGAAGTTTATCTCAATCACGTTCTTACCGGATGACAAGTTTTGAGGAGTTATAGTATCCTCAAAAACCACCCTATAGTTAGGCCACTTGTAGGTGGTGAATGTATTGCAAACTCTGGTGGGAGTTGAGTTGGCATGGTAAAATTGCCGACTAAGCGTGCTCTCCACTAGCAAGGTTCCCGGAACAGGGTTAGTAACAGCTTGAGGGGTTATCCCGTCGTTGCCAGTGAGTGAATTGGCAAACTTGCCAGTAGGATGGAGGGCGATGCCCGTGACATCATAGGCACTGTTAAATTCCCGCCCGCTTCCTGCATCTCCCCGGTTCAATCTATATGAATCCGCTACTGAGACGGACGCAGCTATCGAAAAAACTAAACCACATAATGCAGTCATATGGGTTGACATGACTTAATTCCCTCATCGAAATGATTAATTACATTGGGTAAACCCCCGGCTCTGCCGGGGGATATTTACTGAATTTAAAATCATGAATGACCCTATTAGGGTGATTCAGATCAACCGAGAATAATCACCATCAGTCAAAGAATCGCCTAGAACTTGCCGTCAAAAGTTCCATCATCTAAACGAGAACCATCGCCACCCTGAATAACTTGCGCTAAAGAGAGATAAGTTATCTCTGGCTTCAGGTATCGGCGTTGCTGGCTGGCAGGAGGATTGGTTGTAGGCTTATTCGCTTGCGTAGTGGCTTCTTTTTTCATTGTCGCTTTCTCCAAGGTTAGTTAAGAATTCACGGGCTTTTTGCTCTAACACGTAAAGTTGACCTACTGTTATCACTCTTGAAAAATTTGATTTATCATTAAAGTTAAATCTTGGTTGCTTAACGCCGCGCCCGATTTTATCACATTGCGCAATCTCCTTACGAAGCGAATCCAGCACTTGCTCATCCACTAACGCCTGGCAAACTAACTGCCAGTGCTTTGAGGCCGGTTCTGTCAGTGCGGCGCATGCATAAGGAAAGGCGATTTCGTTAAATAGGGTTTTATCAACAAGCTCCCGTACCTCTGGTGTCAACAGGTCGGCCATCGCCACCCGCAACAAGTGTTTATGCCGGATCCCGCCCGTTAAGGCTTTGGCGGGGATGCGAAAAGCAAATTCCACCAAGTCGAGATCATTAAATGGTTGTCGCAGCTCCACTCGCTCGCTCGCTGCACGTTGCTCAGTGGGTTCGTAAATCAAGGTGGACTGCGCTAAGTCTAGCGATTTGCATAAACGTTGTCTGCTACGATGCGAATTTTGGACATGTAGATGACGATCCATCTTTCCAGGGAGTGGAAGTTCGCGATCCTGAACCCGGTAGAGTGCTGGCTCACGTCTGGAAATACTTCCCCAAACAAGCTGGAGGAACAATCGAGGCAGACGGAGTACCCTAAGCAGGTGACCCAACCCGGCCTGATTCAGCAAACCATACAAGCGCGGTGTCCCTTTTGCACGGTAAGGAGTCGCCCACATCAAAGTATGAAGTACGCTCCACCAATGGCCCGTCAATAGATCATCGGCCAGATGACGGAAACTGCCCCGGATCCATTCCTCGCCATATCCGACTAATAAGGTTCTACAGCCATCGGTGGCGGCTCGACTAGACAAAAGGAGTGTGTGGAAGCTTGTACACATAGCGTAACCATCCGACCGCTCCACGATTGGGGCCAGATACTCAAGCGGATCAACTTGCGCCGCGTTGATTTCCACGTACCGGTTAGCCCCGGTCTTGGCGCGCATCGCGGCGATCCGCGAACTTTCGTCGCATTCCATGCCGGGGAACACCAGGGAGTAAGGAATACCCAGGGCCGCATTGGCATCGCCTTGGGCGGCGTGCTCGGCCACCAGCGCCCAGATAGTCCCTGAATCCAGCCCACCGCTGAGGGTCACGGCAAAGGGATGACTCGGCGTCGCCCGGGTCACGGCCTGCTCCAGCAATGCCCGAAACTGTTCCGCCAGCGCGACGGGATCGTAGCGCCGGCTTTCGCTGGTGGCGGGCGGCGTCCAATACGCCTGCGTCTGGGGCGCGGTCTCCCGATTAGTCGCCGCGCACCGCCAAACGTGACCGGGCATAACGCGCGACACCGACTGGTCAAGGGTGAGGTCCTGTTGGATGGGGCAATAAAGCAGGTAGCTTGCCATCACCACTTTGTTCATGGAGGGCGGCGTGTTGGACCCCGCCAGCACCTGCCGGATCTCGCTCGCCATGAACAGCAGCCCGTCCTTGACCTGATGGAACAGGGGGCGCGTACCGATCACGTCCCGGACGGCAACGACCGCCTGCTCTTTACGGTCGATAATCAACAGAGCGAATTCACCGCGCAGCCAGGGGAACATCGCCTCACCGAACCGGGCGAAAAACACCGCCACCCGCCCGGCATCCGAAGCAATCCCCGCCAGCGACAGGCCGCGAGCGCCGGCCAGATCGGGCCAGTTGCCCACAAAGCCGTGAAAGGCCACCACCCAGTGTTCGTGTTGCGCCAAACTGGCATCCCAACCCAAAGTCTGAATCGCGATAGCGACGCCATCCGCAACAAAACGATCAGGCGTACCGCGATACGGAGAACGCTGGAGCATTGGCTCCAACCGCTCCGCCAGCTCCGTCTTTGCGCGTGGCCCGATGACTGCTACGATGGCGCCCATGGCAATAGGATGTTGTCCAGGTTCTCATTGAAAATTTCGCCACCAGTGTACAGAGATATTTTTCTCTTCGTCAATGCTTTGCGGCTGGCGTGGATCGCCCAGGCGATTCAATCGCGCCCGCTGTCCAAAGTCATCGCCCGTCTCGAAGCCCTGCGGTGGCTGCCGCGCGGCGCGGACGCGGAAGCCGCGCGACGCGCCACGCTTCGCGCCTGCGGACGGCTGGCGCGCTGGACTGGAGGGCTGGATACCTGCCTGATCCGCGCCCTCGTGCTGGGAGCCTTGCTCGCCGACCGGGAAGGCGTGGTTTTGCATCTCGGCTTTCGTCCGGGCAGCGCGGGCGCGGGCAGCGCCGATGGTCATGCCTGGTTGACCCTGAACGGCGAACCCGTGCTCGACCCGGAAACCGGCGGCGCGGCCTACCTGGAAAGCCTGCGGCTGCCGATGCGGAGAGCTTCGCGGGATACGACCTTTGGCTTGATGCGGAGTAAAAGAGACTCCAAGAGTTAGAAGCTGTACAAAAACTCCAGCCAATAGCGGTATTCAGGATTCCCCCCCTCGATTGAGGGGGGGTGGCGCGGAGCGCCGGGG